>NZ_JARHUH010000006.1:0-279943 GCF_029222945.1 Paenirhodobacter sp. CAU 1674
AAACCGCCCACATATCTCTTCAGATATCTCGCAATGTCAAAGAGCAAGAGGCAAAAATAAACCGGAAGCGCTCAATCCAAGCGCTGCCCGCCATTCAACCTCATCCGTCCCGCCTTCCCTGCCACCGTCCCGTTCCCAGTCCAGCAGCCCTTCCGGCGCCCCGTCGCAGTGTGTCCCGCTTCGGTGAGGGGCGTTCTACGGAGACTCACCAAACTCCGCAAGCCCATTTTTCGGGAAAAATGAAAAAATTCGTTTTCGGGCCAATAGCTGCCGCGCAGGCAAGGCCCGTCGCCGCCGTCATGCACCCGGCATCACGGCCGATCAGCCCATAAAACACAGAGGTTTTTCACGCAGGGCACACCGCAACGAGAGGGGCGCACCCGGCAGGCAGAGAGCCCGGGACCCTCGGTCCTGCGGGCGTCTAGCGTTTCGGTCAGGGGCCCGTCCCCGGGGAATCACACCCTGCTGCGGGGCGACTCGCCCTGTCGTCTCGCGAGTCGCCCGGTCTCGGGTGACTCGCGTAGCGCGGGCCGCCTCCCTCGGAACCCTCCGCGCCCGAGCGGGCAATACCCGCTTCGATCACGCGACGAAGACCCGGGCTGATGCGAACTGCCCGGTTCTTGGGCAACACGCCGACGCAGGCCCGCTTCCAGACACATGGGGATTGACGGGGCGGTCGTCAGTTGACCTATTGTCGACAATCGACCTTTAAACCGGAGACGCTCGTGCCCACGCTCCCCCGCATCGCGGCCTTCGCCGACGACCTGACCGCCCTGCGTCGCGACTTTCATCGACACCCCGAAATCGGCTTTGCCGAACACCGCACCTCGGCGCGGGTCGCGGAACTTCTGGAAAGCTGGGGGATCACGGTGACGCGCGGATTGGGCGGCACCGGCGTGGTCGGGGTGCTGGAGGGCAACCGCCCCGGCCGCAGCATCGGGCTGCGCGCAGATATGGATGCGCTGCCGATGGAGGAGATGACCAACCTTCCCTATGCTTCGCAGACACCAGGCGTGTTTCACGGCTGCGGGCATGACGGGCACACGACGATCTTGTTGGGGGCCGCGCGTTATCTGGCCGAGACGCGGGATTTCGCAGGGCGGGCAATCTTCATCTTCCAGCCTGCGGAAGAGGGGCTGGGCGGCGCCCGCGCGATGATCCGTGACGGGCTGTTCGAGCGCTTCCCCTGCGACGAGCTGTATGGGCTGCACAACGCCCCCGGTCAGCGCCCCGGAACGATCGGGGTGAAACCGGGGGCCGCGATGGCGGGGGCCGATTTCTTTGACATCACGATTGCCGGGCGCGGCAGTCACGGCGCCAACCCGCAGGACAGCACGGACCCGATCGTGATCGGCGCAGGGTTGATCAAGGAGCTGCAGGGCATCGTTGCACGCAATGTCGCGCCGACCCGGCCTGCGGTATTGTCGGTCACCAAATTCAACGCGGGCTCGGCCTATAACGTGATCCCCGACAGCGCCAGCCTGTCGGGAACCGTGCGCTATTTCGATGATGCCACCGGCCGCCTGATCGCGGAGCGCATGACACAGATCTGCGCCGGATTTGCCACCGCGCATGCCTGCGAGATCGACCTCAAGATCTGGAACGTCTTCGACGTGCTGATGAACGACCCCGTGCGCACCTCCGACATGCTGGCCTGCGCGGCCGGGGTGGTGGGCGCCGAAAACACCTTCGAGAAAACCGACCTGCAGATGGGATCAGAAGATATGGCAGACATGCTCAGACTCGTTCCGGGGGCCTATTGCACCCTTGGCCATGGTGGCACCGTGCCGCTGCACAACCCGGGGTTCATCTTTGACGATGCGATCCTGCCGGTGGGCGCCAGCCTGTTCGCGCGCCTTGTCGAGACCCGGGGGGCCGCACAATGACCTTGCCCGATCTGCCCTTCGACACCGCCGCGATGATCGCCGGGCTGAAGCCCTGGGTCGAATGCGAAAGCCCCACATTCGACGCCGCCGCCGTCGCGCGGATGATGGATCTGGTCGCCTATGACTGCGCCGCGCTTGGCGCCGCCGTCGAAATCATCCCGGGGCGGATGGGCTGTGGTCCTTCGGTCCGGGCGCGCATGCCGCATCCCGATCAGGGCAGCCCGGGCATTCTGGTCTCGGGGCATTTCGACACGGTCCATCCGGTCGGAACGCTCGCGAAAAACCCCTTCCGCATCGAGGGCGACAAGGTATTCGGCCCCGGCATCCAGGACATGAAGTCGGGCAATTACATCGCGCTTGAAGCGATGCGCCAGATCGTGCGCGCCGGGATGCAGACACCGCTGCCCGTCACCTTCCTGTTCACCCCCGACGAGGAAATCGGCACCCCCGCCACCCGCAGCCTGATCGAGGCCGAGGCCCTGGCCAATCGCTATTTTCTGTGCCCCGAACCCGCCCTGCCCGATAACGGGGTAACGACGGGGCGCTACGCCATCGCCCGGTTCGAGATCACCTGCACGGGCGTTCCCAGCCATGCCGGCGCAAAACTGTCCGATGGCACCTCGGCCGTGCGCGAGCTGGCCCACCGGATCATCGAGATCGAGGCGATGACCACCGAAAGCTGCACCTTCTCGGTCAATGATGTGACCTCCGGCCCCTGGGTGAACTGCGTGCCAAGTTTCGCGCGCGCGCAGGTGCTGTCGATGGCCAAGGAACAGGCCGATCTGGACCGGGGCGCCGCGCGGATGCTGGCGCTTGCGGGCACGCGCAACGGGGTGACGTTCAGCGTGACGCAAACCGTGACCCGCCCGGTCTGGGAAAACGATCAACCCGAGACGATGGCGCTCTATGATATCGCCCGCGCGCTGTCGGCCGAGATGGGGATGGATCTGCCCTGCGCCTCTTCGGGGGGTGGGTCGGACGCCAATTTCTCGGGCGCGCTGCGGGTGGCATCGCTGTGCTCACTGGGGGCTACCGGCGACGGGCTGCACACGCTGAACGAACACATCCTTGCCAGCAGCCTCGCGCCTCGGGCCCGGCTGATGGCCGGTCTGTTCCTGACACTGGGGGCCTGACCGGCGACGGGTCTTATTCAACGAACGCGCCCAGCAGGGTGCTGAACGGAACATGCAATGACACTTCCCTCTTCCCCCCCGCGGGCCTTCGACTTCGGCTCGCTGGGGACGACATTCGACCCGATCCCCGACGCCCTCGCGGAACGGATCGCGCAGGTGCATTACCGGCTGGGCGGCACGCTCAAACGGCTCGAAACCGAAAAGGATGACACCTTCCGGCTGCGTACCCCCGACGGGCGGCAGTTCATCCTGAAAATCGCCAACCCGGGCGAGTCGGTGGCAGAGCTGGATCTTCAGGTCCGGGTTCTGCAGCATCTGGAACAGGTGGCCCCCGATCTGCCGGTGCCGCGCGTCTTTGTGGACAAGGACGGCAACGCCCTGCCAGAGCTGGGCAGCGGTCGGCGCGTCCGGCTGCTGAGCTTCCTGCCGGGAACGGTTCTGGATACGCTGACCCCCAGCCCCGCCGAGGTGTTTCAGATCGGGCAGTATCTGGCCCGGATGCGCCATGCGCTCGCCTCTTTTTCCCATCCCGCGGCGACGCGCGCGCTGGCCTGGGATGTCCGTCATCTGCCCGGCCTGGAACCGCTGTTGGCCCATGTCGACGATCCCGCGAAACGCCGGGCGCTGGAACAGGGGCTGGCACGGTTCGACGCCCTGATGCCACGGATCGCCGCCCTGCGCCGGCAGGTGCTGCACAATGATTTCAACCGCTCCAACCTGCTGGTCGATCGCAGCGGCCCGGCGCGGGTTTGCGGCATCATCGACTTCGGCGATACGGTCGAGACCGCCATCGCGATCGACCTGGCCACCGCGATGCTGAACCAGTTGCCGCGCGACGCGGCGCAAAACCCGGTGCCCGATCTTCTGGAATCGCCCAAGCGCCTGCTGGCGGGCTATCGCGAGATTGCGGATCTGACCGACGAGGAGCTGGCACTGGTGCCGCATCTTATCATGGGTCGTGTCGTGGCCCGCGCCCTGCTGTCGCTGTGGCGCGCACGGCTGTTTCCCGACAATCGCCGCTATATCCTGCGCAACACAGAACAGGGCTGGGCACAACTCGACTGGTTTCTCGCCCGCAGCCCGGATGATATGTCCGCATTGCTTCTGTGACGCCCCCCGCCGCTTCTTTGCCCATGCATTCGAAAGGGAATCCGATGTCCTCGCCCACCCCCGGCCACGGCAAGATGGTCAACGCCTTCAACCCCGATACGTTGTCCGATCTGGACCCGGCCACCGGCGCCGCCATCGCGCGGCGGATGCGCCTGCTGGGGCCCGCCTACCGGCTGTTCTATCAGACGCCCGTGCAGGTCTCGACCGGGCGCGGCACGCGGCTGTTCGACCGCGACGGCGCCGAATATCTGGATGCCTATAACAACGTGGTCTCGGTCGGCCATTGCCACCCGCATGTCGTCGCCGCCGTGCATCAGCAGATGCAGACGCTGTGCACCCATACCCGCTATGTGCAGGACGGCATCCTGAATTACGCTGAAACCCTGCTGCCGAGCTTTGGCGGGCGGATCGCCGAGGCCGGGCATATGATGTTCACCTGCACCGGATCCGAAGCGAACGATCTGGCGATGCGGATCGCGCGGCATCACACCGGGCGCAACGGCATCATTGTCACCGCCGAGGCCTATCACGGCAATTCCGACCTGACGGCCAGCTTCTCGCCCTCGCTGGGCGATCAGTCGCCGCTTGGGACCTGGGTGCGCCGCATCCCGGCGCCCGACAGCTATCGCCATGATCCGGCGACGCTAGGGCAGATGATGGCCGCGGCGGTCACCGAACAGGCGCATCTGCTGCGCCGCCATGGCGACGGGCTGGCCGCCTTCATCGCGGATTCGCTGTTTTCGTCCGACGGCATCTTTGCCACGCCCGAGGTGCTGGGCCCGGTGGCAGCGGCCGTGCGCGCGGCGGGCGGCCTGTTCGTCGCGGACGAGGTGCAATCGGGCTTTGCCCGTTCCGGCGAGCGTTTCTGGGGGTTCCAGCGGCACGGGCTCGACCCTGACATCGTCACCATGGGCAAGCCGATGGGCAATGGCTACCCGGTCGCGGGCATCGCCGTGGTGCCCGAGGTGGTGGCGCAATTCGGCCGCGACACCCGCTATTTCAACACCTTCGGCGGCAACAGCGTGGCGATTGCCGCAGCACAAGCGACGCTTGATGTGATCCGCGGCGAAAACCTGCAGGCCAATTCCGCGCGGATCGGCCAGATGATCCAGGACGGGTTCACCGCGCTGGCCCGCCGGTTCGAGGCAATCGGCGATGTGCGCGGCGCGGGGCTTTATGTCGGGGTCGAGATGGTCAGCGACCGTGCGGGCAAGGTGCCGGACGCGCAGGCGGCCACGCAGATCGTGAACCAGCTGCGCGAACGGCGCGTGCTGATCTCGGCCACCGGGCCCGACGCCAATGTGCTCAAGATCCGCCCGCCGCTGGTGTTTTCCGCCGACGACGCCGACCGTCTGCTGACCGAGACCGAGGCCGTGCTGCGCGGCCTTTACGGCTGAGCCTGCAAGCGGATTCCAATCGCCGCCGCGGCCTCTTTCAGCGCGCCGAGCGCCTGGGTGAAAACCTCGGGCTCGGCCAGCGTATCGCTGCGCGCCGTGACCGAGACAGAACCGGCCAGCCCGCCGCGCCGGTCGAAGACAGGCACCGCCAGCCCGGCCAGACCGACCACGAAATCATCCGCGACGAAGGCATGCCCCTCGGCGCGGATCTTTGCGGCCTCGGCCTCCAGCGCGGCGGGGTCGGTCAGCGAAAACGGGGTCCGCGCCAACAAGGGCCGCGCGAGATAGGCCTGCCGCTGCGCCGGGCTCAGATGCGCCAGAATCGCCCGTGGCCCCGAGGCCAGGTGCAGCGGAATCGACCGCCCCGTCGATGACCAGGCCGCCTCGATCTGGACGGTATCGATTCGCGCCCGTTCGACACAGACCGCACTGGTCTCATCCGGCATCCAGGCGAAAGACGACATCTGCGTGCCATGGGTCAGCACATGCAGGAACGGCGCCGCCGCCTCGCGCAGCGGCATCACTCGCGCCACGGCGGGCTGCAGTTTCAGCACCGCCACGCCAAGCGTGTACAGATCGCCGCGGTGCTCGACCATGCCGGTCTCGCACAGCGCAAGCAGCAGTCTTCGCACGGTATTCTTGTCCAGCCCGCTGGCCTGCGCGACCTGCGTCAGGGTCAGTTCCGGCTGCGAAGGGCGGAAACTGCCCAGAATGGCGGCGATGCGGCTGACGGCGCGCATGGATTGAGACGGAGAGGTGACGTCGGTCATTTCGGCTCCAAGTATCACTAAATGATACTATAAAATCATTTGTTGACATTGCAACGCGATTTCACAAAGCTTTCCAAAACACCAGAAGAAAACAGGGAAACACATGACGATCACCGCGGACCTGCGTGCCGCGATCGTTCGGTCCGTCGAAGATGGCTTCGACGACCAGATCGCGTATACGCAAAAGCTTGTCTCTTTCGCCTCGCAACGCGGTGCGGAATTCACCGTTCAGGACTTCATCCACAACGATCTGCGCGCCCGCGGCATGACCATGGACCGCTTCGAGATGGACGAGGCCGCGCTGACCGCCCACGAGGGCGGCGCGCCGTTTTCCGACACCCATTCCCGCGCCCCGATCATCGTCGGCATCCACCACCCGCGCAAGGAAACCGGCCGTTCGCTGATCTTGCAGCACCATCTGGATGTGGTCCCGGTCGGCCCCCGCGACATGTGGGAACACGACCCCTACGGCGGCGCGATCGAGGGCGACTGGATGTATGGCCGGGGTGCCGCCGACATGAAGGCCGGGGCTGCCGCCAATGTCTTTGCGCTCGAGGCGCTCAAACGGATCGGCCTGCAACCGGCGGCGACCGTCTATCTGCAATCGGTGGTGGAAGAGGAATCCACCGGCAACGGCGCGATGCAGACCTTCCTGCGCGGCTATACCGCCGATGCCGCCCTGATCCCCGAACCCGAGGATGAGAAACTGGTGCGTGCCGGGCTGGGCGTTTTGTGGTTCAGCGTCGAAGTGCGCGGAACACCGGTCCATGTGCGTGAAATGGGCGAAGGCGCCAATGCCATCGACGCCGCCTATCGGCTGATCGGCGCGCTGCGCGAGATCGAGGCGAAATGGAACGCCGAACGCGACGCGCACCCCGAATGCGCCGAAGACCCGCATCCGATCAACCTGAACATCGGCATGATCGAGGGCGGCGACTGGGGATCTTCGGTGCCCGCCTGGTGCCGCTTTCAGGTCCGCGTGTCGATCTATCCGGGGCAGCGGGCGAAGGCGAAGTTTCAGGAAATCGCCGATCACATCGCAGCCTTCGCGCGCACCGACCGCTACCTGGCACAGAACCCGCCGAAGCTGACGCAGAACGGCTTCAACGCCGAGGGCTACATCCTCGATCCCGGCTCCGAGGCCGAGGCGGTGCTGGGCCGCGCGCATCAGGCCGCCTTCGATGCGCCGCTCGAAACGATGATGACGCCCGCCTATCTCGATGCCCGGGTCTATGCGCTTTACAACCGGATTCCGACGCTGTGCTACGGCCCGAAATCCAGAGGCATCCACGGTTTTGACGAGGCGGTCAGCCTCAGTTCCGTCAAGCACGTCACACAGGCGATGGCGCTGTTCATCGCCGAATGGTGCGGAACCGAGCCGTTACAGATCGCCGCGCAATAGACCCGCCGCCCCTGCTGCCCTGAGAAACGCAAGGTGCATATATATCCGGCACTCGGAAAAATGCGCCAACAAACTGATAAATATTGGTTTTTCAACACAGAAAGAGGCCCCGCCCCGCGTTGCGACAGAAAACTGGCCCCCGTGCCGCATTGACAGTTGCCAGCGCGAAAAAAACTGAACTACCCTCGATTCACAATTGGCGACAATCGTCATTCTTATGTCCGCTTCAGCCCCAGGAGAAATCGAATGCCCCCGAAAAGTATCCGTCCCGGTATCCTCAAGACCGCCCTGCTGTCGCTGTGCCTGAGTACGGCCGGCCTTGCCGTTCAGGCAGAAACCACCGTCACCGCGGTGATGCACGCGCCGCTGCGCGCCGTCGATCCGGTGATCAGCACCGCCTATATCCTGCGCAACTACGGTTACATGGTTTACGACACGCTGCTGGCGCGCGATTCCAAGGGCCAGCCGCAGCCGCAGATGGCCAGCTGGACCGTGTCCGACGACAACACGACCTATACCTTCACCCTGCGCGATGGGCTGAAATTCCACGATGGCGCCCCGGTCACCGCCGAGGATGCCGTGGCGAGCCTGAAACGCTGGAGCCAGGTCGACAAGACCGGGCAGGTGATGGCCTCGCTGCTCAGCGACATGTCGGTGGTGGATGAGAAAACCTTCACCATGACCTTCTCGGAACCGACCGGGATCGCGCTGATCGCGCTCAGCAAGCCGTCGGGCCTGGCGCCCTTCATCCTGCCCAAGGCCGCCGCCGAAACCCCGATCAGCGAGCCGATCACCTCGACCATCGGGTCGGGCCCGTTCAAGTTCGTGGAAGCCGAGTATCAGCCCGGCGTCGGCGCGACCTTCGTCAAGAACGAAGAGTATGTGCCGCGCGACGAACCGGCGGACGGTCTGGCCGGCGGCAAGGTCGTCAAGATCGACAAGGTGGTCTGGACGACGATGCCCGACTCGATGACCGCGGTCAGCGCGCTTCTGGCGGGCGAGATCGACTTTTACGAACAGATCCCGCATGACCTTCTGCCGCTGGTCGAGGGCAATCCCGACTTCACCGCCGATGTCTATCGCAAGCAGGGCAGCCAGAACCTTGCCCGGATGAACCACACCCTGCCGCCCTTCGACAATCCGAAGATGCGCGAGGCGGTTCTGCTGGCGCTCGGGCAGCAGCCGATGCTGGATGCGCAGGTCGGCGCGGCCTCGGATTACGGCACGATCTGCGCCGCTGTGTTCGGCTGCGACAGCCTCTATGCCTCGGATTACCGGGCAGAGGACATCATCCAGCCGCACCCCGCCGAGGCCAAGGCGATCCTGGACGAGGTCGGCTATGACGGCACGCCGATCATGCTGATGCACGCGACCGACCTGAACAACCTGGCGCCGCAGGGTCCGGTGATCGCGCAGCAACTGCGCGATGCGGGCTTCAACGTCGATATGGTGTCGATGGACTGGGCCAGCGTCGTGGCGCGCCGTGCCTCCAAGGCGGCGGTGGCCGACGGCGGCTGGAACATGTTCTCGACCACCAACGTGCTGCCCGATGTGGGCGATCCGATCGGCTTCATCGGCGTGGCCGCGGGCGGCGAGTCCGCCTGGTTCGGCTGGCCCAACGTGCCCGAGATCGAAGCCCTGCGCGGCAAGCTCGCCCGCAGTTCCGACCCCGCAGAGCAAAAGCAGATCGGGCAAGAGATCGACAAGCTGGTGATCGACAACGGCGTGATGGTGCCGATGGGCGAATTCTACAACGTCACCGTCAAGTCGGCCAAGCTGACCGGCCAGCTGGACGCCGAAGCCCCGGTGTTCTGGAACATCGAGAAGGCGGAGTGAGGCCCTGATGCTGGGCTTTGTCGTCAAGCGGGTTCTCTCGGCGGTGCCGGTGCTGTTCATGGTGGCGATCATCGTCTTCATGGTGCTGCGCCTGTCGCCGGGCGACCCCGCCGTGATGATCGGCGGGCCGAATGCCACGCCCGATCAACTGGCCGCGCTGCGCGAGAGCATGGGGCTGAACAAGCCCCTGCTCGAGCAGCTGTTCATCTGGCTCGGCGCCATCGCGCAGGGCGATTTCGGTGTCTCGCTGGTGTCGGGCAAGCCGGTGGCCGCGCTGGTCATGGACCGTTTCGGCCCGACGCTGGCGCTCAGCCTGTCGACCGTGGTGCTTGCGGTCGCGGTGGCGATCCCGCTGGGCGTCATCGCCGCCTGGCAGCAGGGCAAATGGCTGGACCGTCTGGTGATGACCGGCTCGGTGCTGGGCTTCTCGGTGCCGGTGTTCATCATCGGCTATGTGCTGATCCTGATCTTCGCACGCACGCTGGGCTGGTTCCCGGTGCAGGGCTACAAGCCGCTGTCGGCGGGGTTCCATGACTTCGCCATCCGGCTTGTGCTGCCCTCGGTCACGCTCAGCTTCCCCTATATCGCCCTGATCGCGCGGATCGTGCGTACCAATGTGATCGAGGTGATGAACGAGGATTACATCCGCACCGCCCGCGCCAAGGGCATGACCGAGGGCGGCGTGCTGATGCACCACGCGCTTGGCAATGCCGCGGTGCCGATCGTGACGATCATCGGCGTGTCGATCGCGATGCTGATCGGCGGCGTCGTCGTCACCGAATCCGTGTTCAACATCCCCGGCCTCGGCCGGCTGGTGCTCGAGGCGGTGCTGGCGCGCGATTACACGGTGATCCAGACGGTGATCCTGCTGTTCTCGACGATCTACGTCTTCATCAACCTTGGGGTCGACCTGCTTTACGGCCTGCTCGACCCGCGCATCCGCTACTGACGGCGGGCCGCGCCGGCCCGCCCCTTCCGCCCCATAACAAGTGGACCTTTCGATGACCCAGACCCCCGCACCGGACACCCCCATACCCCCCGCCCGCGACCTGCCGGAGATGGACTCGGCAGCACCGGACGGCGGATTTGGCGCGCTGGTGCGCGGCGTTCTGTCCAGCTGGCCGTCGCGGATCTCGGCGCTGGTGCTGGGGGCGATCATCCTGATGGCGGTGCTGGCCCCGTTCCTGGGCACCACCGATCCGGTCGCGATCAATCCTGCGCTGCGCCTGCAGGGCAGCGGGCCCGAGCATTGGCTGGGCACCGACAGTTTCGGCCGCGATGTCTATTCCCGCATCGTCTATGGCGCGCGGATCTCGCTGGCGGTGGGCGCGGGCACGGTGCTGGTATCGCTGTTGTTCGGCGTCTTCTTCGGGGTCATCACCGGCTATTTCAAATGGGCCGACATCATCGTCATGCGTTTCATGGACGGGCTGATGGCGATCCCGGGCATTCTGCTGGCGATTGCGCTGGTGGCGATTTCGGGCGCGACCCTGACCACCGTTCTGATCGCGATTTCGGTGCCCGAAATCCCGCGGATCGCGCGGATGGTCCGCTCTGTCATCCTGGGCGTGAAGAACGAACCCTATGTCGAGGCCGCCTCGGTTCTGGGCACCGGCGTGTGGAAGATGGTCTGGCGTCACATGCTGCCCAATACCGTGGCGCCGCTGCTGGTGCAGGGCACCTATATCTTCGCCTCGGCGATCATGACGGAATCGATCCTCAGCTTCCTGGGCGCGGGCATCCCGCCCGAAACCCCGTCCTGGGGCAACATGATGGCCGACGGGCGCACCTTCTTCCTGCTCAAGCCCGAACTCATCCTCTATCCCGGCGCGATGGTGTCGCTGACGGTGCTGAGCGTGAACATGCTGGGCGATGTGCTGCGCGACCGGCTCGATCCGCGCATGGCGAAACGGCTTTAAGGAGACAGCGACATGACCACGCCCCCCTCTCAGGTCGTTCTTTCGGTCGAGGATGTGACGATCGACACCCGCCCCGCCGGTCGCAAGCCGATCGTGCGCAACATCAGCTTCGACGTGCGCGAAGGCGAAACCCTGTGCATCGTCGGCGAATCCGGTTCGGGCAAATCGGTCACCTCGATGGCGGTGATGGGCCTGTTGCCGAAAGACGCGCTGCAGGTCACCGGCGGGCGCATCCTGCTGGATGGCGAAGACGTGCTGCAGGCCACCCCCGCCCGAATTCGCGAATTGCGCGCGCAGAAGGTCGCGATGGTGTTTCAGGAACCGATGACCGCGCTGAACCCGGTCAAAACCGCCGGCGCGCAGATCGACGAGGTGCTGCGCCTGCACACCAACCTGTCGGCGGCGGAACGGCGGCAGAAGGTGTTGCACATGCTGGAACGCGTGCATCTGCCCGATGTGGAACGGATCTACAAATCCTATCCGCATCAACTATCGGGCGGGCAACGCCAGCGCATCGTGATCGCGATGGCACTGATCCTGCGCCCGCGGCTGCTACTGGCCGATGAACCCACCACCGCGCTGGATGTGACCACGCAAAAACAGATCCTGCGTCTGATCAAGGAATTGCAGGACGAGGAAAAGACCGCCGTCGTCTTTGTCACCCATGACTTCGGCGTCGTGTCGGAAATCGCCGACCGGATCGTGGTGATGAACCGCGGCGATCTGGTCGAGACCGGCACCTGCGCGAAAATCCTGTCCGACCCGCAGCAGGACTATACCCGGATGCTGGTGTCCTCGGTCCCCAGCCTGATCCCGCGCTGCGCGCCGGTGACCGCCCACCCCAAGGTGCTCGAGGTGATCGGTCTGGAAAAACGCTATGGCAAGAAGGGCCTGTATCGCGACAGTTCGGTGCTGGCGGCGCAGAATATCTCTTTCACCGTGCGCAAGGGCGAGATCACCGGCATCATCGGCGAATCCGGGTCCGGCAAGTCGACGGTGGCGCGCTGCGTGATGCGCCTGACCGACCCGAGCGGCGGCGCCATCGTGCTCAGCGGTGAAGACATCGTGCCGGTGCGCAACCTGCGCCCGATCCGCAAACATGTGCAGTATATCTTTCAGGACCCTTACCGTTCGCTCAACCCGCGGCGCACGATCGGGCAATCGCTGACCGAGGGGCTGCTGAACTACGGCGTCCCGCAGGCCGAGGCCGCGCGCCGCGCTGCCGAGACGCTGGAACTGGTGAACATGCCCGCCGAGGTGATGAGCCGCTATCCGCACCAGTTTTCGGGCGGGCAGCGGCAGCGCATCGCCATTGCCCGCGCCGTGGTGATGGAACCCGACCTGCTGATCGCGGACGAGGCGGTTTCGGCGCTGGACGTGACGGTGCAGGCGCAGGTCTTGCAACTGTTCGAGGAAATCCGCGCCCGCACCGGTATCGCGATCCTGTTCATCACCCACGACCTGCGAGTCGCGGCGCAGATCTGCAACACCATCGTCGTGATGCAGCGTGGCCGGATCCTCGAGCAGGGACCGGCGCGCGATGTGCTGGCCGCACCGGTGCAGGACTACACCCGTAGCCTGATCGACGCGGCCCCGGCCCCCGAATGGGATTTCCAGAATTTCCGCCCCGTGCAGCGGGCCGTCTGAGAAGGAGCGCGCAATGCGGATCATCTTTGCCGGGTTTCAGCATGAAACCAACACCTTCGCGCCGGACCTGGCCGATGACGCGGCCTTTGCCCATGGCGGCGGCTTTCCGGGGCTGTGCCGGGGCGATGCGGTGATCGACGCGCTGGTGCCCACGGCCAACATCCCCGGCGCGGGCTTCCTGCAGGCCGCGCGCGAGGCTGGCGCCGAGGTGGTGCCGGTGCTGTGGTGCGCGGCCTGCCCCTCGGGCTTCGTCGCGCGCGACACTTACGAGCGGATCGCGACCGAGATCGTCGACGGCATCCGCACCAATCTGCCCGCCGATGCAATCTATCTGGATCTGCACGGCGCGATGTGTGCCCAGAATGTGCCCGACGGCGAGGGCGAGTTGCTGGCGCGTGTCCGCGCGGTGACGGATATTCCGGTCATCGTCAGCCTGGATCTGCACGCGAATGTCACGCAGCGAATGCTGGATCTGGCCGATGCGCTGGTCGCGTTCCGCACTTATCCGCATGTCGATATGGCCGAAACCGGGGCCCGCGCGTTCCATCTACTGACCGAACGGCTGGACCGTGGTGCGCCTTTCGCCAAGGCCGCGCGCCGCATTCCCTATCTGATCCCGATCTGCTGGCAGGCGACCGAAAGCCAGCCCAGCAAGGGAATTTATGAACGACTGGCGCAGATCGAGGCCGACCAGAACCTGCCCAGCCTGTCCTGGACGATGGGTTTCGCCGCCGCCGATTTCGCCGAATGCAGCCCGGTCGTCTGGGCCTATGGCGATACCCCCGCTGCGGCAGAGGCCGCGGCCGAGGCGGTCTATCAGGACGTGCTGGCCGCCGAGCCCGCCTTTGCCGGGCCGCTTTACGATGCCGATGCCGCCGTCGCGCAGGCTCTGGCGCTGGTCCGGCAGGGCATCCGCCCGGTGGTGATCGCCGATGCGCAGGACAATCCCGGCGCGGGCGGCAGTTCTGACACGATGGGTTTGCTGAAGGCGCTGATCGCGCATCAGGCCACGAACGCGGCGATTGGCGTGATCTACGACCCAACGGCCGCTGCGGCCGCCCACAAGGCGGGCGTGGGGGCGGAAATCACACTCGATTTGGGCGGGCGCGCGCCGATTGCCGGCGACAGCCCGCTGCACGCCACCTTCACGGTCGAGGCGCTGTCAAACGGGCGGTTGCACACCTTCGGCCCCTATTACGGCGAACGCGAGATGGATCTGGGCGCTTCGGCCTGTCTGCGTATCGGCGGGGTGCGCGTCGTCGTGGGCTCTGCCAAGGCGCAGCTCGCCGATCAGGCGATGTTCCGCTATGTCGGGATCGACCCCACCGCCCAGGACATTCTGGTGGTGAAAAGCGCAATCCATTTCCGCGCCGATTTCCGCCCCATCGCGGGGGAAATCCTGACCGCCGTCGCGCCCGGCGCGATGATGATGCGCACGACCGACTGGCACTGGCAGAACCTGCCCGATGAGTTGCGGATGATGCCGGGCGGCCCGACCTTCACTGACACCAGACCCGCCACAACCGCCTGAGGTCCACCATGCCGATCACCGACATCCGCTCGCCCAACCTGTCGCGCGAACTGCGCGTGACCAAACCCGCGGTCCGCAGCGACGGCGGCATCGTCACCGCGCAAAACCGGCAGGCCGCGCAGATCGGCGCAGACATCCTGCGGGCGGGTGGCTCGGCGGTGGATGCGGCGATTGCCACATCTTTCGCGATCGGCGTGCTGGAACCCTGGATGAGCGGGATCGGCGGGGTCGGCGCGCTGCTGGTGCGTCCGGCGGGCGGGCCGGTCACCGCCATCGACGCGGGCGCGCGGTCGCCCGCCGCGCTGGACCCCGCCGATTTTCCGCTGGTCGAGGGCAAGGATGGCGATCTGTTCGGCTGGCCCAATGTGTTCGAGGATCGCAACGTTATCGGGCCGCGGTCGATTTGCATTCCCGGCCTTCTGCGCGGGTTGGAGCGGGCGCATTCCCGCTTTGGCCGCCTGCCCTGGGCCGATCTGGTGGCCCCGGCGATCGCGCTGGCCGAGGCGGGGGTCTTTGTCGACACGCATGTCACGCTGTGGATCGCGCAGGACATGGCGCGGATCGCCCGCAATCCGGCCTGTGCCGCTTGGTTCTTGCCGAACGGCGTGCCGCCAGTGGCCCCCGCCGCCGTCAGCGGGCAGGTGCTGCGGCTGCCCAATCCCGCGCTGGCCCGCACCCTGCGCCAGATCGCCTCCGACGGGCCCGGCGCACTTTATACCGGCGCGATTGCAGCCGCCCTTGCCCAGGATGTGCAGGCGCTTGGCGGGTATCTCTCGACCGAGGATCTGGCAGGATTTGCCGCGACCGAGACCCCCGCCGCGACCGAACCCTTCCGCGACCGCACCCTGCATCTGGTCCCCGAGCTGAACGGCGGCGTCACCATCGCCCTTGCGCTGCGCCAGTTGAACGGCGCGCCGCCCGGCACCGGCCCGCAGGCCACGCTGGCCGCCGCCCGCGCGATGGCCGCCGCGTGGGAGCATCGCTTCACCCATCTGGGCGACGGGGCCGAACGCAGCCTGCCCAGCTGCACCACCCACTTCAGCGTGGTCGACCGCGACGGCATGGCCGTGTCGCTGACACAAACCCTGCTGTCGCTGTTCGGGTCAGGCGTGGTTTCGTCGCAGACCGGGATCTTGCTGAACAATGGCGTCAACTGGTTCGACCCGCGCCCCGGACGGATCAACGCCATCGGGCCGGGGCGCAAGGCGCTGGCGAATTATGCGCCGATGATGATGACCGGCCCGGGCGAGGATGTCGTGGCCATCGGCGGCTCGGGCGGGCGCAAGATCCTGCCCGCGGTCTATCAGGCGCTGATCCATCTGGCCGATGCCGGGCACGATCTGGAGACCGCGATCAGCGCGCCGCGCTTCGATCTGTCCGCGCCGCCCACGCTGGTCGCCGATGCGCGGTTCGATGCGGACACGCTGGATCTGCTGGCGGCGGAATTTCCCGTCGTGCTGACCGACCGGCAGGAACACCCGAACAGCTTCACCACCCTTGGCGCGATCCGGCGCAGGGACGGGGTGAACGAAGGCATGGCCGAACCCTGGCACCTGTGGGCCGATGCCGTGGCCGAAGGCGCGCCGCTTTTCCCGTAACCCGCCCAACCGACGGAGACACCCATGACCCCTACCCCGCTCTGGAGCCTGTCGGCCACACAGATTGCCGCGCTGGTGCGCGCCCGCAGCCTGTCCGCGCGCGAGGTCGCGCAGGCGGCGCTGGCGCGGCTTGATGCGGTCAACCCCGCGATCAATGCCGTCGTCGAATGCCGCCCCGAGGAAACCCTGGCCGCCGCCGACCGGGTGGATGCGATGCTGGCCGCCGGGCGCGATCCGGGGCCGCTGGCCGGGGTGCCGGTGACGATCAAGGTCAATGTCGATCAGACCGGCTATGCCACGACCAATGGCATCACTCTACAAAAGGATCTGATCGCCGCCACGAACAACCCGGTGGTCGAAAGCCTGCTGTCGGCGGGGGCGGTATCGCTCGGGCGCACGAACACGCCGGCGTTCAGCTATCGCTGGTTCACCAACAACCTGCTGCATGGCCACACCTACAACCCGCGCAACCGGGCGCTGACCCCGGGCGGATCGTCGGGCGGCGCGGCCGCCGCGGTGGCGGCGGGGATCGGGGCCATCGGACATGGCACGGATATTGCCGGATCGGTGCGCTACCCGGCCTATGCCTGCGGCATTCACGGGCTGCGCCCCTCGATCGGGCGGGTCGCGGCGTGGAATGCCAGTGGCAAGGACCGCAGCATCGGCGGGCAGATCATGGCGGTTTCCGGGCCGCTGGCGCGCACGGTGGACGATTTGCGCCTGGCGCTGGCGGCGATGGCGCGGCCCGATGCACGCGACATCTGGTGGGTGCCCGCGCCGCTGACCGGACCCGCCGTTGACCGGCGCGCCGCGCTGTGCCTGTGCCCCGACGGGGCCGAAACCGCGCCCGAATTGCAGCGCGCGCTGCGGGCCGCGGCCGAACGGCTGCGCGACGCGGGCTGGCAGGTGGACGAGGTCGACGACCTGCCCCCGATCAAACAGGCGGTCGCGGTGCAGTTGACGCTGTGGATGGGCGACGACTACGCCGGGCAGGTGGCAATGGCCGAGCGCGAGGGCGACCCCGGCGCGATTGCGGCGCTGGCGGGCCAGCGCGAATTCGCGCTGTCGCTCGGGATGGCGGAGTTTTCGGCCGCGCTGACCCGGCGCGTGACGATTGCCCGTGCCTGGCAGCTGTTCACCGAACGCTACCCCGTTGTCTTGCTGCCGCCCTCGGCCGAACTGCCCTTTGCCGACGATCTGGACCTGCGCAGCGATGCCGATTACGCCCGGGTCTGGGAGGCGCAGGCCGCGATGATCGGTCTGCCGGTCACCGGCCTGCCCGCGCTGACGCTTGCCACCGGCGCCACGGCAGACGGCACGCCGCTGGGGGTCCAGATCGTCGCCGGGAAATACCGCGAGGACGTGGCCCTTGCCGCCGCCGAGGCGATCGAGGCACGCCAGCCTGCCGTGACAATCGCCACACCCGCAGGCTGACCCCTTGCGCTTGGCGGTATCGCACAGGATGATACCGTTTCAATGCAGGCCACGTCACAGGAACGAAAATGTCACTCAACAAGCTGCGCCCCGTGACGCGCGAGTCGACCGAGACAATGGTCACCAACAACCTGCGCGACTATATCCTGTCGGGCGAAATCGCCTCGGGCAGCCGCCTGACCGAAGTTGCCATGGCCGAACAACTGGGCGTCGCGCGTGCCACCTTGCGCTCGGCGCTGCACCGGCTGGCAAGCGAGGGCATCATCGTGCAGATCCCCTATACCGGCTGGCAGGTGGCGGATCTGTCGCCCCGCGATGTGTGGGAAATCTGGACCCTGCGCGGCAGTCTCGAAGGGCTCGCCTCGCGGTTGGCCGCCGAACGGCGCGAACCCGAGGTGCGGGCGGATCTGGAGGCGGCCTTCACCGCGCTGGAAAACGCCTGCGCGGGCGGCGATCTGTCCGAGATGATCGAGGCCGATGTCGCCTTGCACCGTGCAATCATCGCGGCCAGCGGACACAGCCGTCTGGCCGCGCAATACCGCATCGTGGAACAGCAGGTGCGGCTGTTCATCGCCACGTCGAACACCCATGTCGCCACCGGGCCCGAAGATATCATCGCCCAGCATCAACCGCTGATCGCCGCGCTGCGGGCAGGCGATGCCGAGGCCGCCGCGCAAGCCGCCTGGCTGCATGACGAAACCGAAGGCCGCCGCCTGATGGCCTGGCAGGAAAGCCAGGCCAGGCTTTCGGCCACGCGCTGACCCCGCGGGCCGGGCCCTGCCTTGCGGTCGCGGGGCTGCGGCGCCTATAGTGCGGCGCCAGTCAGGACAGGACATCGCGATGAGATCTTCGGCATGAACGCATCTGCGCAAGAAGGATGGCGGGTCGGCGTGCTGTTCTCGACCACCGGGACGACCGCCGTTACCGAAGGCGAACATCTTGCCGGAACGCTGCTGGCGATCGACGAGATCAACGCGGCGGGTGGGGTGCTGGGCCGTCCGATCGTGCCGGTCTGCCGCGATCCGGGCTCGGACAATGATACCTATCGTGCGCTGGCCCGGCAGATGCTGTCGGATGACGAGCTGGAAATCCTGTTCGGCTGTTCGATGTCGGGCAGCCGCAAGAAGGTGCTGCCGGTGGTCGAACGCCACAACGGGCTGCTGTTCTATCCCTCGATGTATGAAGGCTTCGAATACAGCGAAAATCTGGTCTATACCGGCGCCACGCTGAACCAGACCTGCCTGCCGCTGGCCGATTACCTGTTGCAGACCTGCGGGCGCAAGATCGTCTTTGTCGGGTCGGATTACATCTATCCGCATGAATCAAACCGCGTCATGCGCGAGTTGATCGAGGCCAAGGGCGGCGAGATTGTGGCCGAGCATTATCTGCCGCTGGGGGCGGGCGCCGCCGATCAGGTGCCGCTGATCGAGGATATCGCGCGGATCAGACCCGACGCGGTGTTTTCAACCCTCGTGGGCAGTTCGGCACAGACGTTCTATACCCTTTACGATGCCGCGGGGATCGACCGCACCGCCTGCCCGATTGCCAGCCTGACCATGGCCGAGGGCGAGATCGCCCGGATCGGACCGGCCCGATGCACCGGGCACATTCTGGCCGCCAGCTATTTCCAGACCATCGACACCGCCGCGAACCACAAGTTCGTGGCCTCGTTCAAGGCGCGCTACGGGGCCGCGGCCACCACCAGCGTCTGGTCGGAACCGGCCTATTGGCAGGTCCACCTGTTTGCGCAGGCGTTGCAACAGGTCGGCGCGCTCGATACCCGGCGGATCGGGCAGGCGATTGCGGGCCGCGAATTTCGGACCCCGGGCGGCCCGGTCCAGATCGACGCCGATACCCGGCATTCCTGGCTGACGCCGCGGATCGGGGTGGCGCGCGCCGACGGGCTGTTCGACATCGTCTGGACAGGGGGCGGGCTGGTTCGGCCCGATCCTTATTTCGCAACCACACGGTTCGAGGAACCGTCACTGCGGGAATGGGCATGAAAGGGCATCCTCCACGCCGGATACTGGACGACCTGCGCCGCGCGCGGGTGCTGGTGATCCATCCCCGGGACGAGGACGGCAAGGTTCTGATCGACCAGCTCAGGCGGCTGGGTTGTGCGATCACGGCGGTCTGGCCACTGCCCGCCACCCTGCCCGAGGGGATCGACACCGTCTTCGTAAGCGTCGAAGACACCCCGACCGATCAGCTGGCGCGTCTGCTGGAGGGGCAGAACCTGGCGGTGATCGCGGTGGTGACCTATGAAAGCCCGACCTCGCTGCGCGCGATCCATGACCTGAACGCGCATGGGGTGATGAGCAAGCCGCTGCGGTCGCTCGGCATCCTGACGCAGTTCACACTGGCCCGCTATCGCCAGGGATATGAGGCACGGCTGGCGGGCAAGGTCACCAAGCTGGAAGAGACGCTGAAGGGCCGCCGTCTGGTCGACCGGGCGATCCGTCTGCTGATCGACGTGCAAGGCATGAGCGAAGACGCGGCCTATAAACTGCTGCGCGATCAGGCCACCGCCGAACGCACCCCGCTGGCGGCAATTGCCGAAGACATCATCGCCGCGCATGACACGATGGCCCGGCTTGGTCTGGTGCGCGGAACCGTTCCCAAAACGCCCAATAAATCAGCCTAAAAATGTGGCGAATGCTCAATAATTAAAGTTGAACCACATTCAACTGCGTGCCAGTCTTTCCGGGACGAGCAAGATTGCTCTGCGGCAAGGTTGCCGCCTGACATCCCGGCTATGTAGCCCCTGATCTGCGGTGACACACCGCAGCAGGGGCTTTTTGCGTTTTGGAGACTGCTGTGACCCTGGAGACCGACGAGACCGAAACCGTCACCATCGCCTGCATCCAGTTCGAGCCGATCATCGGCGCGGTGGAGGAAAATCTTGCGGCAATCGAGGCGCGCGTGCGCACGGCCGCGGCCCAGGGCGCCCGGCTGATCGTTCTGCCCGAACTGGCCGACAGCGGGTATGTCTTTGACAGCACCGAAGAACTGGCCGCACTGGCGCAGCCGATCCCCGAAGGGCGCAGCGCGCGCAAACTGTGCGCGCTGGCGCAGGAACTGGGCGTCTATCTGGTTGCGGGTCTGGCCGAGGCCACTAACGAGGCGTTCTATAATGCCGCCATCTTCTGTGGCCCCGAGGGCTATATCGGCACCTATCGCAAGCTGCACCTGTGGAACCGCGAGAACCTGTTTTTCGCGAAGGGCAACCTGGGCCTGCCGGTATTCGACACGCCGCTGGGGCGGATCGGTATTGCGATCTGCTACGACGGCTGGTTCCCCGAAACCTTCCGTCAGCTGGCGATGCAGGGCGCCGAGGTGGTCTGCGTGCCGACCAACTGGGTGCCGATGCCCGATCAACCCGCCGAGGCCGAAGCGATGTCGAACATCCTGCACAAGGCCGCCGCCCATTCCAACGGCATCTTCATCGCCTGCGCCGACCGCGTCGGCACCGAACGGGGCCAGCCCTTCATCGGGCAAAGCCTGATCATCGACGCGACCGGCTGGCCCCTGGCCGGCCCCGCAGGCCGCACCGGGGAAGAGATCCTCTATGCAACGATCACGCCGAAAGCCGTGCCGCAAAAACGCAAGCTGAACGCCTTCAACGACATCTTCGGCGATCGACGCAGCGACGTTTACGGCGATTGACCACCTGCCCTTCCACCTCTGCCACCACTCCAACCAACAGGGAAAACACGATGAAAAAGACCTTCCTCTTCACCACCCTCGCCGGCGCCTTGTTCGCCAGCACCGCCCTTGCCGCCGATGGCGAACCGATCCGCATCGGTGTGCCCGTCGGCCTGTCGGGTGCCAACAGCGTCGTCGCGCCTTCGGTCGTGCAATCCGCCGAACTCGCGGTCGAGGAAATCAACGCCGCAGGCGGCGTTCTGGGCCGTCCGCTCGAACTGGTGATCGCCGATGACGCCTCGGGCGCGGCGGGCGCGCAGAAAGCCTTTGACGCGCTGGTCTATCAGAAAGAGGTCGACGTGCTGATCTCGATGGAAACCAGTGCGGCGCGCAACGCGGGCCTGCCCATCGTGGCCCGCGGCAAGGTGCCCTATATCTACACCTCGTTCTACGAGGGCCGGTCGTGCAGCCCGTTCCTGTATGTCAACGCCTGGGTGCCCGAACAGCAGGTGCCGCCGATCGTGGACTACCTCAAGGCCGAAGGCGCCAAGAATTACTTCCTGATCGGCAGCGACTATGCCTTCGGTCGCGGGATGCTGGAGTTTGCGCGCAGCTATGTGGAAAGCACCGGCGGCACCGTGGTCGGTGAAGAATACCTTCCGATGGATGGCAGCGACTGGACCGCGATCATTTCCAAGCTCAAGGCCTCGGGGGCGGATGCGCTGATTACCTCGACCGCGGGCGGCGCGCCGAACGTCACCCTGTCCAAGCAGCTGCGCGGCGCGGGCGTCGCCCTGCCCTATGCCAACCTGGCGGTCGATGAAGGCACCGCGCAAAGCATGGGCGCCGATGCCGAAGGCATCCTGATCTCGGCCTCGTACGTCACCGGGATCGACAGCCCCGAAAACACCGCCTTCCTGGAGGCGATGAAGGCCAAGTTCGGCGACGAGCTGCGCACCCCGAACGATCTGTCGGTGCCGGAATACGAGGCGGTCTATCTGTATAAGGCCGCGGTCGAAAAGGCAGGAACGACCGACACCCAGCCGGTTCTGGACGCGCTTGGCGAAGTCTCCTTCGTCGGGCCGCGCGGCACCATTCAGATGAATGCCCAGCATCACGCGCCGCTGACCATGTATCTGGGTCAGGTGCAGGCCGATGGCTCGGTCTCGGTGGTGGAAAGCTTCGCCAATGTCGATCCGGGCGCGCAGTGCCCCGATCTGTGATCTGACACCTGCACTCTCATGGGTCGGGGGGCGCCAGCTTCCCGGCCCGACACCTGCCGCGCCGCACGGCGCCAAGCCAGAGGTTACCCGATGCTGACCCTCCTGCTCGACATCATCACCACGGCGGCGATCCTGTTCATTGTCTCTGCCGGGCTGCTCGCCATCTTCGGCGTGCTGAAAATCGTGAACTTCGCGCATGGCGCCTGGCTGACCGTCGGGGCCTATTGCGCGGTGGTGACCGCGGGACTGGGGCTCAACCCCTGGCTGGCGCTGCCGCTTGCCTTTGCCGCGGGCGCCGTGCTGGGCGCCCTGACCGAGCGGCTGATCGTGCGCCCGCTTTATGCCCGCCCGCTGGATGCCATTCTGGCCACCTGGGGGCTGAGCATCGTCATCGGGCAGCTGATTACCCTGTGGTTCGGGCGCGACGTGCAGTTCACCGTCAGCCTGCTGTCGGGCACCGTCGACATCTTCGGCACCGCCTATTCGCTGTATCGTCTGTTCGCACTGGCGGCCGCGCTGGTGATCGGCATCGGCGTCACCTTCGTGCTGGAAGGCACCCGGCTTGGCCTGTCGGCCCGCGCCATCATTATGAACGAGGCCCTGGCGCGCGCGCTCGGGCTTGATACCGCGCGCATCCGGCTGGTCACCTTCATGATCGGCACCGGGCTGACGGCGCTTGCCGGCGTTCTGCTGACGCCGCTGACCAGCGTCGATCCGAACATGGGCGTGGCCTGGCTGATCGGCGCCTTCATGCTGGTGATGGTCGCGGGCTCGTCCTTCGGGGCCCTGGCAGTGGCCTGTCTGCTGTTCGGGGGCGCGCAGGTGATCGTCTCGACCTTCATCAGTCCCATTCTTGGCGGGATCACGATTGCGGTGCTGTCCGCGCTCGTGCTCCGCATCAGTTCGAAAGGCTTCTCCCGTGTCTGACACCCTGACCGCATCCCCGCGCCCCTCTGCCCAGCGTCGCGCGCTGATCCTTGGCGGTCTGGCCGTCGCGGCGCTGGCGCTCGTGCTGCTGGGCCCGCTGTTTCTGGACCGGTTCAGCCTGAACGTGCTGACCCGTTCGATGATCTATGCGATTCTGGCGATCACGCTGGATCTGCTGTGGGGGTTCACTGGCATCCTGACCTTCGGGCAGGCCGCCTTCTTCGGGATCGGCGCCTATGCCACGGCGATGCTGCTGACCCATGTCGGCAGTTCGCCCGCGTTGATCGGCGGCGCGCTGGTGCTGGCAATCCTGGTGCCGATGATCCTTGGCATCGCCGTGGGCTGGCTGTCGTTCTACTACGGATCGACCCCGATCTATGCGACGGTGATTTCGCTGGTGTTTCCGATCGTGGTGACGCAGCTGGTCTATTCCGGCGGCACCCTGACCGGATCGAGCAGCGGTCTGGTCGGCTACATGGGCCTGCCCTTCGGGTTGGAGGGGTTCTTCCGCCTGTCGGGCCTGTGCCTTGTGCTGGTCGCCATCGGTGCGCTGGTCTTTGTGCGGTCGGACGCGGGGCGGGTGCTGACCGCCATTCGCGACAATGAAACCCGCTGCGCCTATCTGGGCCTGAACACGCAGCGCATCAAGATCGTGCTGACCACGGTTCTGGCCGGTGTCGCAGGTCTGGCCGGGTTCCTGTATGCCAATGCCTCGGGCGTGGTCGCACCGGAAAACACCGGCTTCGTCTTCGGCACGGAACTGGTCGTGTGGACGGCGCTTGGCGGGCGCGGCACGATTCTGGGCCCGATCCTGGGGACCATCGGCATCGACTATCTGAGCGCGAACCTGTCGGGCGAACTGCCGTTCCTGTGGCAGCTGATCATCGGCGCGCTGTTTGTGGTGATGATCATCTTCCTGCCCAACGGACTGGCGGCGCTGGTGGCGCGTTTCACCCGGCGCGGCCGCAACGAGGTGGTAACCGGCGGTGGCCCCACACTGACGGTGAGCGCAGCCACGCATCACACGCAACAGGGCGACGGACCGTTGCTGAGCATTTCCAAACTCGAAAAATCCTATGGCAGCCACAAGGTGCTGGAGGACATCACCCTTGATGTCGCGCCCGGCGAACTGGTCAGCCTTGTCGGCCCCAACGGCGCGGGCAAGACCACGATGATGCGCTGCCTGACCGATGGCAAGGAACGCTCCGGCGGGACAGTGCGGATCGCCGGGCAGGACATCGCGGGCATGACGCCCGACCGGATCGTCGCGCTTGGCGTGGGACGCAAATTCCAGGTGGCCAGCGTGTTCGAAAGCCTGACGGTGGCCGACTGCCTGCGGATGGCGCGCAGCGCGCTGGACACGCCCAGTTGCGTCGCGACCGCCCATGACCTGGGGTTGCCGCAAGCGGCGGTCGAGATCTTGCAACTGACCGGGCTCGACCGGTTGCTTGCGACCGAAGTGTCGCTGCTGTCGCATGGCCAGAAGCAAAGTCTGGAACTGGCGATGGTGGTCTCGCTCGAACCCCGGCTGATCTTGCTGGACGAGCCGACCGCGGGCCTGACCAAGGCCGAGCGCACCACCATTGGCGGCATCCTGCGGAAACTGACCGCCGAGATGGGCTTCGCCGCGATCCTTGTCGAACACGATCTGGATTTCGTGCGCGACATCTCCAGCCGGATCGTCGTTCTGCATCAGGGGCGGCTGGTGCTGGATGGATCGGTCGACGAGGTCGTGAATTCCGAAATCGTCAAGACAATCTATTCCGGGGGCGAAAATGCGTGACACGGTGACCCAGGCAGACAAGCTGGTGCTGGAGGGCGTGACCAGCGGGTATGGCCCGATCGCCATCATCCGCGATCTGTCCCTGACCATCCGCAAGGGCGAAATCTTTGCGCTGATGGGCAAGAACGGCATGGGCAAGACCACTTTGCTGAAAACCATCCTCGGGCTTGTCGCCGCGCGCAGCGGGGATATCCGGCTGGACGGGGCGTCGATCGTCGGGATGTCGCCGAAATCGCTGGTGACGGCCGGGGTCGGGTATGCGCCGCAGGAACAGCCGCTGTTTCAGGATCTGTCGATCCGCGACAACCTGCGTCTGGCCGTGCATTCCGACCGCGATCTTGACGCCGCCCTGGACAAGGTGTTCGGGCATTTCCCCTTCCTTCAGGGGCGGCTTGCCCAGAAGGCGGGCACCCTGTCGGGGGGCGAGCAGAAGATGCTCATCATGGCGCGGGCGCTGATGCTGGGCGAGATCGACGATTCCGGCACCACGCAAAGCGACAGCCGCGCGCGGGTGCTGGAGCATCTGAAGATCTGACCCATGTCCAGCGCACAGATCACCGAAACCGAGATCGCCGCCGCCGAACGTCTGCTGGGCATCGCCTACACCGCGCGGGAACGGGCGCAGATGGCGGGCAATCTTGACGGGCAGATCGCCGCGGCCATCGCGCGCCGTCAACTGGCCCTGCCCAATGCCGCGCCGATGGCATTGCGCTTCGACCCGCGCCTGCCAAACACCCAGATGCCCCCGTTGCGCGATCAGCTGCGCTTTTCGCACCGCGATCCCGGGCCGCTGCCCGAACGCGATGAAGACATCGCCTTCGCGGATCTGCCGGCGCTGTCCCACTGGATCGCCACCGGCGTTCTGGGCAGCCGCCGCCTGACCGAGATTTACCTTGCCCGGATCGAGGCGCTGAACCCGCGGCTGCTGTGCTGGGCCAGGGTGACGCCCGATCTGGCCCGCGCCGAGGCCGACGCCGCCGAGGCCCTGTTGGCGCAGGGCGTCCGTTTGAGCCCGCTGCATGGCATTCCCTACGGCCTCAAGGATCTGTTCGACACCAAGGGGATCGTCACCGGATGGGGGGCCGAACCCTATCGCGACCGGGTGCCCGATGCGGATGCGGCCATCGTGCGCAAGCTGCGTGCCGCCGGGGCGGTGCTGCTTGGCAAGACCACGGTCGGGGCGCTGGCCTATAACGACATCTGGTATGGCGGGCAGACCCGCAATCCGTGGAACCTGAACGAAGGCGCGAACGGGTCCAGCGCAGGCTCGGCCTCGGCAACGGCGGCGGGGCTGTGTGGCTTCGCGATCGGCACGGAAACGCTTGGCTCGATCACCGCGCCTTCGCAACGCTGTGGCACGACCGGGCTGCGCCCGACCTTTGGCAGGGTCTCGCGCGCGGGGGCGATGGCCCTGTGCGGATCGCTCGACAAGGTCGGCCCGATCTGCCGCGGTGTCGAGGATACGGCGATGGTTCTGTCGGTGCTGAACGGCGGCGATCCGGCCGATCGCAGCTCGATCGCGGCAGGGTTCCAGTTCGATGCGACGGCCCGGATCGCCGGGATGCGCCTTGGCTACCTGCCCGAAGCCTTTGACGAGGGCGCGAATGAGGTGGATCGGCAGGCCCTGGCCGCGGCGCAGCGACTGGGGCTGGAGGTTGTGCCGGTATCGCTGCCCGATCTGCCCTATGGCGCACTGATGAACGCCCTTTATGCCGAGGCCGCAGCCAACTTCGAGGATCTGACCCTCAGCGGCGCCGACGACACGCTGCGCTGGCAGGACGACACCGCCTGGCCCAACACATTCCGCAAGGCGCGCTTCCTGTCCGCCGTCGATCATGTGCAGCTGGATCGGCTGCGCTATCAGGTGATGCTGGCGCTCGACGCGTTGTTTTCGGAAATCGACGTGCTGATCGGCCCGTTTTCAACAGGGCCGATGCTGGTCGCCAGCAATTTTACCGGCCACCCCTGCCTGCATCTGCGCGCCGGGTTTCTGGATCTGACAACCCGCGGCGCGCCTGCACTGGGGGCCGCAACCCTCAGCGATGGTGGCAGCGCCGGGCACGGCGCGCGTTTCACCGTGCCGCAGGGCATCTCGCTCTGGGGGCGGCTGTTTCAGGAAGGCGCGCTGCTCAGCCTCGGCATGGCGCTGGAGCGCAAGCTGGGCGTGGCCGCGCGCCGTCCCGAATTTCCGGCCTGACCGCGCGCCCGGATCAGCGGCCCTGCCATTGCGGCGCGCGGCGTTCCAGAAAGGCGCGGGCGCCTTCCTGCGCGTCCTCGCTGGCCATGATCGCCCGCAGGGTGCGCGCGTTCTCGGGCCAGAGCGGCGCCATCTGCGCGGCCTCGGTGGCGCGGCTCAGGCGCAGGGTCTCGGCCACCGCCAAAGGCGCATTGGCAGCAATCTCGCGTGCCAGGTCCAGCGCGGTTTCGACACCCGCCCCCGGCGCGGCGCGGCGCGCGATCAGGCCCAGATCCCAGGCCTCGGCGGTGTCGATCATCCGTCCGGTCAGCAGGATTTCACGCGCCCGCGCAGGCGGGATCACCGTAGCCAGACGCAGCGCACCGCCCGCCCCGGCCACCAGCCCGCGGATCACCTCGGGCAGGCCGAAGCGGCAGCCCTCCTCGGCCACGATCATGTCGCAGGCCAGCGCCAGCTCGAACCCGCCCGCCAGCGCCGCGCCATGCACCGCCGCGATCAGCGGCTTGGTCCGCCGCGCCTCTGTCAGGCCGGCAAAGCCGCCCGGGCCGAACAGCACCTCTTCGACCTGACCCGCGCCAAAGGCCGCCAGATCCATCCCCGCGCAAAATACCGGGCCGGCGCCGCACAGCACGGCGACGCGCAGATCCGGGTCGGCCTCGAACCGGGCCAGCGCATCGGTCAGCCCCGCCGCCGCCGCGCCGTCGATGGCATTGCGCCGCGCCGGGCGGTTCAGGGTGATCCGAGCAACCGGCCCGTCGGTGTCGAACAAAACGGCGGCTTCGGTCATTGCGGGGTCTCCTCGGTCAGGCGTTTGCGCAGATCGCCGCGGATGATCTTGCCCGTGGTCGTCACCGGCAGATCCGCCACGACATAGATCGCGCGGGGGTATTCGTAGGCGGCCAGACGCGTGCGGACATGGGCCGCGATCTCGTCACGCAACGCGGGGCTGTCGCTGTGCCCGGCACGCAGCGTGACGAAGGCCGCGACGATCTCGCCGCGCAGCGGATCGGGCTGGCCGACCACGCCCGCCATGGCAATCGCCGGATGCGCGATCAGGCAATCCTCGATCTCGGCCGGGCCGACCCGATAGCCACCGGTCGAGATGATGTCATCATTGCGCCCCTTGAACACCAGCCGCCCGTCAGGGCGCCGCAGACCACGATCGCCCGTCACCAGCCAGCGCCCTTCGGGGCCAATCATGAACTTTGCCGCCGTCGCCGCAGGCTGGTTCCAGTAGCCCAGGAACATCACCGGATCGGGCGCCAGAATGGCGATCGCCCCCTCGGACCCATCGGGCAGGCGTTCAGCGGTGGATTCGTCGATCACATCGACACGGTGGCCCGGTACCGGCCAGCCCATCACCCCGTTTTCGGGGTCGGCCAGCGCCGAGCAACTGGACACCACCATATTGCATTCGGTCTGGCCGTAGAATTCGTTGATCGTGACGCCAAGCGCCCGCCGCCCCCACTCCAGCAGCTGCGCGCCCAACGGCTCTCCGCCCGAGGCGACGGAACGCATGTTCAGCGCCCAGTCCGCGCTGCCGGGGTCGGCCTTCATCATCTTGAGCGCGGTGGGCGGCAGGAACGCATTGCGCACCCCGAAGCGGCGGATCAGGTCGGCCGCCGCCTGGGCCGAGAACTTGCGAAACCGGCAGGCAACGACCGGCACGCCATGGTGCAGCGCGGGCAGCAACACGTCGAGCAAGCCGCCGATCCAGGCCCAGTCGGCCGGCGTCCAGATGCAATCGCCCGGTTGCGGCAGGAAATCATGGCTCATCTCGACGCCGGGCAGATGGCCCAGCAGCACCCGATGCGCATGCAGCGCACCTTTCGGATTACCCGTCGTGCCCGAGGTATAGATCAGGGTCGCTGGCGCATTGGACAGGCTGTCGACCGGGGTGAAGGCATCCGGGGCCGCCGCCAGCGCGGCGTCGAAATCCTGCGCACCCTCGGCAGGGCCGTCGACAACGAAGACCACCTCCAGATCAGGCAAGTCCTGCCGGATCGCGGCAATCACCGGCAGACTTGCATGATCGGTCACCAGAACCCGCGCGCCACTGTCGCGCAGCCGGTGCAGCAGGGCCTCGGGGCCGAACAGAGTGAACAGCGGCAGCGAAATGCACCCCGCCTTGAAGGCCGCGACATGGGCGATGGCGGTTTCCCGGCGCTGCGGCAACAGGATCGCCACGCGATCCCCGGCCGAAACCCCATCGCCGCCCAACCCCAGCCCGGTCAGCACATTGGCGAAACGGTTCGATGCCGCCCGCAATTCGGCGAATGTGGTCTTGCGGACCGGGCCGTAGCCGTCTTCGGCCACCTCGATCAGCGCGATCCTTTCAGGATCGGTCGCGGCCCAGCGGTCGCAGACATCCTGCCCGATATTGTACCGTTCGGGAATTTCCCACTGAAATGCCGCAACCGTCGCGGCATAGCTCTCTTTGCGAGACAGCACGCTCTCTCCTCCCCATCGCGGCGCACCCGAACCGGGGCGCCCTCCTCCGCGGCAAACTGAGCGCATTCGCGCCTTGGTTGTCCATCGCCGGAAAAGTTGACGCTAGGGAAGGCAATTTGCCGGCGCGCGGCCTAGTGGATCAGAAAGCGGTGGCGTTCCCGGCGCGCGACCTGTTGCAGATATTCCGACACGACGCGCACCCGCGCCAGGTCTTCGGTGCTTTGATGGCTGAGGATCCAGACGGTGCGGGTCAGGACGTAATCATCGACCAGAACCGGCTCCAGATCGGGGTCGTCGAGCGCCATGAAGCGCGGCAGGATCGCCAGCCCCGCGCCCTCGCGCACGGCCTCGCGCTGCGCGATCATCGAGGTCGAGGCAAAGCCCACCGGCGTGGTGATTCCCAGTTCTTCCAGATAGCGCAATTCATCCGAAAACAGCATCTCGGGGATATACCCCACCAGCCGGTGATGGCGCAGATCGCGCAGCTTTTCGGGGCGGCCATAGCGGCGCAGGTAATCGGGCGCGGCAAAAAAATGCAGGTGGTAATCCGTCATCCGCCGCGCCAGCAGCCTGCCGCTTGTGGGCAAAGACAAATCCAGCGACAGATGCACCTCTTGGTGCGACATCTGGAACTGGCGCGAGCGCACCACCAGGGCCACGTCGACATCGGGATTGTCACGCTGGAACCGGGCCAGAAGCGGGGTGACGATATAGGTGCCCAACCCGTCGGGCGCGCCGATCCGCACGGTGCCCGCCAGACGCCCGGCCTCGCCCACGATCTGCTCGTGCACGCGGGTGCTCGACCGTTCCACATCCAGCGCGATCGGCAACAGGCGTTCGCCCGCCTGGGTCAGCGCATATCCGGCCTCGTCGCGGATGAACAACTGCGCGCCCACCGATTTCTCCAGCGCGCGGATCCGCCGCGCCACTGTGGTCTGGTCGATGCCCAATGCCCGGCCCGCCACTGTCATCCGCTTCAGGCGCGACAGGGCTAGGAAAAACTTCAGATCGTTCCAGTCAAAACTCGTCTGCATTTGTGCAACCTACCTCTGCACATTTACCCATGTCAAACTGTCGCATCCCGCCCTTTAATCATCCGCAGGGGAGGTGACTGGTGCGTTTCGCGCCGGTCATCTGAGTTTTGGGAGGAAATCTAATGGTGCTGATCCGTCTGATCGACGGGTTGAACGAGATCGTGGGCCGTGTCGTGGCCTTCGTTGCAGTCATCTTTGCGGGCATGATCATCTATGACGTGATCCTGCGCTATGGCTTCAACGCGCCGACACTCTGGGCGTTCGATCTGACGAAACAACTCTATGGCTTCTACTTCATCCTGCTGGGCGGCTATGCGCTGCGCCATCAGGCGCATGTGCGCGTCGACCTGCTGACCGAGACGATGCGGCACGGGCCGCGGCGCGTGGTCGAGATCCTGGGCTATCTGATCTTTTTCTTTCCCTTCGCCTGGGTCTTCACCACCCGCAGCTGGGATTTCGCGATGCGGTCCTTGGCGCAGAAGGAAACCACCTATGGCGCGATCCAGCTGCCGGTCTATCCGGTCAAGATCGCGATGTCGGTCGCGGCGGCGCTGTTGCTGCTGCAGGGCATCTCCGAGGTGCTGAAACTGGCGCTGAACAAGCAGGAGCATCATCATGTCGGGTGAGGTCATCGGTCTGATCATGGCCGGGCTGTTGCTGCTGGGTCTGTTCATGGGCCATCCGCTGGCCTTCGTTCTGGGCGGCACCGCGGTGCTGGGCGCGCTGATCGCGGGCAAGCCGATGGTGCTGGGCATCGTCATCAACCGCATCTTCGGCGAGGTGCTGGACAATTACATCCTGATTGCGATTCCGCTGTTCGTGCTGATGGCGCGCTTCCTGTCCGACAGCGGCGTGACCGACCGGATGTTCGAAACGCTGCGGCTGCTGATGGGGCGTGTGACCGGCGGGCTTGGCCTTGCGGTCGTGTTCATCTCGATCCTGCTGGCGGCGACGACGGGCATCATCGGCGCCTCGATCACCGTGATGGGGGTGATGGCGCTCAAACCGATGCTGCAATACGGCTATTCCAAGCGGCTGACGACGGGGCTGATTGCCGCCTCGGGCTGTCTGGGAATTCTGATTCCGCCCTCGATCATGCTGATCCTGATGTCGTCGAATTCGTCGCTTTCGGTGGGCGAGCTGTTCGCGGGCTCGATGGTGCCGGGCGTGATTCTGGGTCTGCTTTATGCGGGCTATGTCGCGCTGGTTGCGCTGTTCCGCCCCGATCTGGCGCCGCCCGTGTCGATGGAAGAACGGGTGCCGGTGTCGCAGCTGCTGCCGATGCTGCTGCTCGAGGCGCTGCCGCCGCTGGTTCTGATCTTCGGCATTCTGGGCACCATGCTGGCGGGCATCGCCACCGCGACCGAGGCGTCGGCGATCGGCGCGTTCCTGGCGCTGTTGATCGTGATCTTCCGCGGCCGGTTCGAATGGGCGACCTTCGCCTCGGCGCTGTGGGAAACCGGGCGCACCTCGGCGATGATCCTGTTCATCGTGGTCGGCGCGACCGCCTTCACCGGCGTGTTCAACATCACCGGCGGCCTGCATGCGGCGCAGAACATGATGCGCGGCCTGGATATGGAGCCCTGGATGCTGATCACGATGATGATGCTCGTGATCTTCGTGATGGGGATGTTCCTAGACTGGACCGGGATCGTGCTGCTGTCCTTCCCGATCTTCCTGCCGGTGGTGAAGGAAATGGGCATCAGCGAGCTGTGGTTCGTGGTGCTGACCGCGGTGGTCCTGCAAACCTCGTTCCTGACGCCGCCCTTCGGCTATGCGCTGTTCTACATGCGCGCCCTGTCGCCGCGCAGCATCAAGACGTCGGACATCATCCTGGGCGTGATGCCCTTCATCGCGCTGATCGTGATGATGGCGCTGGCGCTGGCCCTGTTCCCGCAGCTGATCACCTGGCTGCCCGACACACTTTACAACACCAAATGACGAAACTTGCACTGACTGAGGAGGAGAAGTTGATGCATACCAAGACCTTGAAAACCGGGGTGTTCACGCTGGCGCTGATCGGGGCGGGCGTTGCCGCCCAGGCCGAGACCAGCTGGCAGATGACCACCACCTGGCCGAACTCGCTCGAACTGATCGAGATGGACAAGCATTTCGTCGAACTGGCGAACAAGCTGACCGGCGGCGATCTGAAGATCGAATTCTTCGAAGGCGGCAGCCTTGTCCCCGCGGGCGAGGTGTTCGGCGCCGTCGAAAGCGGCACGATCCAGGCAGGCGGCGACTGGCCCGGCTATTGGGCGGGGCGCGATGCGGCCTTCTCGCCGCTGGCCACCACCGCCAGCCTGTTCAACGCCGTCGACTATGTGAACTGGATTCAGGAATGGGGCGGCAAGGAGCTGTATAACGAAGTCTACGGCAAGTTCGGCATGGTCTATCTGCCCTATGCGGTGACCAACAACGAATCCGGCTTCCACACCAAGGAGCCGATCCGCACCATCGCCGATCTGCAGGGCAAGCGCCTGCGTCTGTCGGGGCTGGAACAGGGCCGTCTGCTGAACCAGCTGGGCGGGTCGCAGGTGTCGATGGCCGGCGGCGAGATCTATCAGTCGCTGGAACGCGGCGTGATCGACGGGGCCGAATTCTCGACCCCGAACGTCGACTGGTCGGGCGGCTTCCAGCAGGTCACGCAATACTGGGCGACGCCGGGCTGGCACCAGTCGGCCTCGATCTTCGGGGTGATGATCAACAAGCAGGCCTGGGACGCGCTGAGCCCCGAGACCCAGGAAAAACTGGAAATCGCGGCCGAGGCGAACCTGCTGTGGTCGCTGGCCTTCACCGAACGGCGCGCGAATGACGCCTACAAGCAGTTCAAGGACGTGAACGAGATCACCCGGATGGACGACGAGGCGCTGGCCAAGATTCAGACCATGGCCAACGCCGTGATCGAGGAAGTCGCCTGCGAAAACCCGTCCTCGGCCAAGGTTTACCTGAGCCAGCTGGAATATCTGCAGGACTATTCGAACTGGCGTTCGGCCTCGGCGCCGTTCAACCTGGGCCGCAACCCGAACGGCCCGGACATCGAAAAGATCCGCGCCTGCGCCACCCAGTAAGCGCAACATGATCGACCAGAACGGGGCCCCCAGCGGGCCCCGTTTTCTTACCCGCCCGGCCGCAACAGCGCCGGGACAACGGCCACCGTAGAACAGAGTGCAGTTCTGGTCGAAAAACGGGGCATGCCATACACGCAGAACGGCCCAGTTGCACAAATGAACAACCCGGTCATCGCGTGGCATAAATTCAGGGATAATGGTGAGCCGGCAGGGGTTCGAACCCTGGACCTACTGATTAAAAGTCAGTTGCTCTACCAGCTGAGCTACCGGCTCTCACCTATGGGACACTGCGTAGCGGTGTCGGTCGCAGGCTGCGTGTTCAGCCTGTCACTGCGCGGCTCTCTAAAGGCGTGGGCCGGGGGGGTCAAGGGCAAATTCACGGAAAAATCGAGCTACTGGAAAAAACCTTTTGCGGGGCGTATATCGCCGCCATGGAACAGACACGCGCGCCCTTGGGCCTGCCCTTCATGAAAATGCACGGGCTGGGCAATGATTTCGTGGTGATCGACGCCCGGGTGGGCGACGATCCGGTGACCCCTGCGCTGGCGCGGGCGCTTGGCGATCGGCATCGCGGCGTGGGGTTCGACCAGCTGGCAGTCATCAAGCCCGCGCAACAGACTGATTTCACGCTGGAGTTCTGGAACTCTGACGGGTCGAAAGCCGGTGCCTGCGGCAACGCCACACGCTGCGTCAGTGACTGGATGATGCGTCAGCTGGGGCAGGATACGGTCACGCTGACCACCGCGCGCGGGCAATTGTCGGCGCGGCGGCGGGCCGATGGGCTGGTCAGCGTGAACATGGGCGACCCGATTCTGGAGGCTGCGGCGATTCCGGTGGCGGGCGATCCGATGGCCCTGCCGCTGGCGGGCGATCCGGTCGCCGTGGGCATGGGCAACCCGCATTGCATCTATTTCGTCGACGATGCCGAGGCCGTCGATGTCGCGGGGCTTGGCCCGGCGATCGAGCATGACACGCTGTTCCCCGAGCGCACCAATGTGGAATTCGCCTCTCTCACCGCGCCCGACCATCTGCGGATGCGGGTCTGGGAACGCGGCGCGGGGATCACGCTGGCCTGCGGGTCGGGCACCTGCGCCACTGCTGTTGCGGCGCATCTGCGCGGCCTGACCGGGCGCCATGTGATCGTCGATGTCGACGGCGGACGGCTGGAAATCGACTGGCGCGCGGATGGCGTCTGGATGACCGGCCCGACAGCGCTTGTCTTCACCGGGGTCTTGACCCCGGAATTTCTGGCCGCGCTATGAAGCCCCCGATTTTTGCCACGCTGGGCTGCCGTCTGAATGCCTATGAGACGGAAGCGATGAAGGAACTCTCGGCGCAGGCCGGGATCGAGAATGCCGTGGTGGTGAACACCTGCGCAGTGACGGCCGAGGCCGTGCGCAAGGCCAAGCAGGAAATCCGCCGCCTGAGCCGCGAAAACCCCGGTGCCACGATCATCGTCACCGGCTGCGCCGCGCAGACCGAACCCGAGACCTTCGCCGCCATGCCCGAGGTCGCCCGCGTCATCGGCAACCACGAAAAGATGCAGGCCGAAACCTGGGCCCAGATGGCGCCGCAAGGCCCCGATTTCATCGGCGACACTGAACGCGTGATGGTCGATGACATCATGTCGGTCAAGGAAACCGCGGGCCATCTGATCGACGGGTTCGGCCGGCACCGCGCCTATGTGCAGGTGCAAAACGGCTGCGATCACCGCTGCACCTTCTGCATCATCCCCTTCGGGCGGGGCAATTCGCGCTCGGTCCCGGCGGGGGTCGTGGTCGAACAGATCAAGCGGCTGGTGGATCGCGGTTTCAACGAGGTGGTGCTGACCGGGGTCGACCTGACCAGCTGGGGCGCCGATCTGCCGGGTGAACCGCGGCTGGGCGATCTGGTGATGCGCATTCTGCGGCTGGTGCCCGATCTGGCGCGGCTGCGGATCAGTTCGATCGACAGTATCGAGGCTGACGAGAACCTGATGCTGGCCATCGCGACCGAGCCGCGGCTGATGCCGCATTTGCATCTGTCGCTGCAGCATGGCGACGACATGATCCTGAAACGGATGAAGCGCCGCCACCTGCGCGACGATGCGATCGCCTTTTGCGAAGAGGCGCGCAGGCTGCGCCCGGGCATCGTGTTTGGCGCCGACATCATCGCGGGCTTCCCGACCGAGACCGAGGCGATGTTCGAAAACTCGTTGCGGCTGGTTGACGATTGCGGCCTGACCTTCCTGCACGTCTTCCCCTATTCGGCGCGCAAGGGCACGCCCGCGGCGCGAATGCCCGCGGTGAAAGGTCCCGCGATCAAGGAACGCGCGGCGCGGCTGCGGGCTGCGGGGCAAGCCGCGCTGGAGCGGCATCTGGCGGCCGAGGTCGGGCAGGAACGCATGATCCTGACCGAGGGGCCGCGTCTGGGCCGGACCGAGTATTTCACCGAAGTGGCCTTTGACCGCGACATGCCCGAGGGCAGCCTGATGCGGCTGCGCATCACCGGGCAGGACGGCACCCGTCTGCAGGCCTGAAGCCGGGGGTTTTGCACCCCCGGGCCCCCGCAAGGTATTTATCGCAAGATGAAGGGGGGTTTCGTTTCCCCGCATTCCGGGTAGCTTGGCGCCATGCTGCGGATCAACGACACCACCTTCATCGCCGATTGGGAGCTGACCGAGAGCTTCACCCGGGCCCAGGGGCCGGGCGGGCAGAACGTCAACAAGGTCTCGACCGCGGTCGAGTTGCGCTTCGAGGCCGAGCGCAGCCCGCATCTGACGCCCGCCGTCAAGGCGCGGCTGAAACGGATTGCGGGGCGGAAATGGACCTCGGACGGCGCCATCGTGATCCGGGCCGAGGAAACCCGCAGCCAGGCGCGCAACCGCGAACTGGCGCGCGAACGTCTGGCCGAGATGATCGCGCAGGCGCTGGTCGCGCCGAAACGGCGGGTGGCGACCAAGCCCACGCTGGGCAGCCAGCGGCGGCGGCTGAAGGCCAAGACGGTGCGGGGCGAGGTCAAGGCGCTGCGCGGGAAGGTGGGCGGCGATGATGAATGATCTGGCCCAGGCCGAAAGCGCGCTGGCGCATTGGGGCAGTCTGGGCGCGCCGCTGCGGCTGGTCTGGCAAAGCGAGAATGTGGTGTTCGAAACGGTCCTGCGCGATGGCACGCGGGCCGCATTGCGGCTGCACCGCCCCGGCTATCAGGGGCGCGCGGCGATCGAGGCAGAGCTGGACTGGTGCGCGCGTCTGGCCGCGGCAGGTGTGCCGGTGGCCACCCCGGTTGCGGCGGTGAACGGGCGGCTGACGGCGGGCCTGGGCGGGCGCGTGGTGTCCTGCCTGCGCTGGCTGGACGGTGCGCCGCTGGGACAGGCCGATCAGCCGCTTGCGGGCTCTGCCGTGGCGGCGCGCGCGGGCGAATTGGGCGCGTTGATCGCGCGGTTGCACAACGCCACCGATGCCGGCGCCTGCCCGCAGCCCTTCGCGCGCAAACCCTGGGATGCCGGGGCGCTGCTGGGTGAGCACCCGTTCTGGGGCCGGTTCTGGGACAATCCGGCGCTGCACCCTGACGAACGCGCCGACCTGCTGGCCGCCCGCGATCTGGCCGGGCGGCAACTGGCGCCGGCGCGGGATTTCGGGCCGATCCATGCCGATGTGATCCGCGGCAATGTGATGGCGACGCCGGACGGGATGGCGCTGATCGACTTCGACGATTGCGGGCCGGGATGGCGGCTTTACGATCTGGCCTCGGCCCTGATCCAAAGCTGGGGCGACCCGGACATGGGGCGGCAGGCGGCGGATCTGCTGGCTGGCTATCGCAGCCTGCGCGCGCTGCCTGACGATCAGGCCGCCCTGCTGCCGCTGTTCGTGGCGCTACGGGGGTTTGCCTCGGCGGGCTGGATCGTGCCGCGGGTGGCGGCGGGCGATGCGCGCCTGCGCGGCTATGCGGCGCGTGCCGCCGGGCTTGCACGCGATCTGCTGGCCGGACGCACACCGTGGGAGGCCGCGGCATGAGCGCGCTTGGCGAGATCATCGCGGGGCTTCTGGGGCGCCGCCCGCACTATCTGCAGGTCGGCGCCATTTGCCTGCGCCGCCACAAGGGCAAGCCCGAGGTGCTGCTGATTTCCTCGCTCGGAACCGGGCGCTGGATCATTCCGAAGGGCTGGCCGATGAAGGGGCGCAGCCTGGCCGGGGCCGCGCTGCAGGAAGCCTGGGAAGAGGCCGGCATCCGCGGCAAGGTCCGCCACACCCCGCTGGGCAGCTATTTTTACCTCAAGATGCAGGACGGCGGCATGGCCTTGCGCTGCGAAGTGCGGGTTTTTGCGGTCGAGACCGACAGCCTGTCGGAACATTACCCCGAGGCCGGACGACGCGAGCGCGAATGGGTCAGCCCCGAGATCGCAGCGGAACGTGTGGCCGAAGAGGGGCTGAAAGCCATTCTGCGCGCCCTGTAACAATTCCCCGGTTGTTTTGTGAGGGCAAACCCGCTAGGCCCGCCGCGATATGTAACAGTTTCGCGATGGAAATGTGACAATGGCAACGCCTCCGGTCAATCAGTGGAAGACGCTCGACAAGGATCTGCGCCGGATCGGGCATCTGGAGGAAGCGACACAGTTCGTCGCGCGCCCGCTGGTGGCCCCCGGGATCGCGCTGGCCTTCATCGTGCTGGTGGGCGTGGCCGCGGGCATCCTGATGGGGTCGCAGCCGGGCAATCTGATCGTGATCGCCGCAGCCGCGATCGGCGCCTATATGGCGCTGAACATCGGGGCCAACGATGTTGCCAACAACATGGGCCCGGCGGTGGGGGCGAATGCGCTGACGCTGGGCGGGGCGCTGATCATCGCGGCGGTGTTCGAAACGGCGGGCGCGCTGGTGGCCGGGGGCGATGTGGTCAAGACCGTCTCGACCGGGATTCTGGCGCCCGATGCGGTGGCCGATTCCACGCATTTCATCTGGGCGATGATGGCCGCGCTGCTGGCGGCGGCGCTGTGGCTCAATCTGGCAACCGCGCTTGGTGCGCCGGTCTCGACGACCCATTCCATCGTCGGCGGCGTCGTGGGCGCGGGCATCGTTGCCGCCGGGTTCGGCGCGGTCAACTGGGGCGCGCTTGGCACGATCGCGGCCAGCTGGGTGATTTCGCCGGTACTGGGCGGGGTGATCGCCGCGGCCTTCCTTGCCTTCATCAAGGCCAAGCTGATCTATGCCGAAGACAAGATCAGCGCCGCGCGCCGCTGGGTGCCGGTGCTGATCGGCATCATGGCGGGGGCATTCGCGGCCTATCTTGCGCTCAAGGGCCTGAAACGGATCGTCCATGTCTCGCTGGGCGAGGCGCTGCTGATCGGCGGCGCCGTGGGGCTTGCGGGCTGGGCCATCGCGATGCCGATGGTGCGCAAACAGTCCGAGGGGCTGGAGAACCGCAAGAAATCCCTGAAAAAGCTGTTCTCGCTGCCGCTGGTGGTATCGGCCGCGCTGCTGTCTTTCGCGCATGGCGCCAATGACGTGGCCAACGCCGTCGGACCGCTGGCCGCCATCGTGCATGCGGTCGAGGACGGCGATGTCACCGCGCAGGTGGGCATCCCGCTGTGGGTGATGGTCGTGGGGGCCCTGGGGATTTCGGTCGGTCTGATCCTGTTCGGGCCGAAGCTGATCCGGCTGGTCGGTTCGGAAATCACCAAGCTCAACCAGATGCGCGCGTTCTGTGTCGCGCTGTCGGCGGCGATCACCGTCATCATCGCCAGCTGGCTGGGCCTGCCGGTCAGTTCGACCCATATCGCGGTCGGCGCGATCTTTGGTGTGGGGTTCTACCGCGAATGGCACGCCGAGCGGCGCGCGCGACTGCTGGGCCTGCAAAAGGGCAAGCCGGTGCCGCCCGAGGAACGCTCACGCCGGTTGCTGGTGCGGCGCTCGCATATGCTGACGGTGGCGGCGGCCTGGGTCATCACCGTGCCCGCCTCGGCCGCGCTGTCCGCGCTGATCTATGTGGTGCTGAACGGTCTGACCGGCTGAGCCGCGTCAGACCAGCACGTCGAAAGACTGCTGCGCGCCGACCTCGAACACCCGTTTGTAGCGTTCGATCTGATCGGCCGGGCCCATCGCCTTTTGCGGGTTGTCCGACAGCTTGACCGTCGGGCGCCCGTTTGCCGCCACCGCCTTGCACACCAGACTGAACGGCGCCAGCCCGTCATCGGGCACCAGCCCGCGAAAATCATTGGTCAGCAGCGTGCCCCAGCCGAAGCTGACCTTGACGCGCCCCGCAAACCGCGCGTGCAGCCGCTGGATTTCCGCCACGTCGAGCCCGTCCGAGAAGATCACCAGCTTTTCGCGCGGATCTTCGCCCCGGGCCCGCCACCAGTCGATCGCGGTTTCCGCCCCCGCCACCGGATCGCCCGAATCGATCCTGATACCCGTCCAGCCCGCCAGCCAGTCGGGGGCATGCTTCAGGAAGCCCCGGGTGCCGTAGGTGTCGGGCAGGATGATGCGAAGGTTGCCCTCGTGCTCCTCCTGCCAATCGGCCAGCACGCGATAGGGCGCCTGGCGCAACTCGGCGTCCGTCTCGGCCAGCGCGGCATAGACCATCGGCAGTTCGTGCGCATTGGTGCCCACCGCCTCGATGTCGCGCCGCATCGCGATCAGGCAGTTCGAGGTGCCGGTGAAGGCCCCGCCCTTCGCAACATCGCCCAGACCTTCCAGCATCGCCTGCACGCACCAGTCCTGCCACAGGAAGCTGTGCCGCCGCCGGGTGCCGAAATCGGCGATTTTCAGGTTGGGCAGGCCACGCAGCGCCTCGATCTTCTCCCAGACGCGGGTCATCGCGCGGGCATATAGCACCTGCAGTTCGAACCGCCCCATGGATTTGAGCACCGCCCGCGAGCGCAGCTCCATCAGGATCGCCAGCGCGGGAATTTCCCACAACATGACCTCGGGCCAGCTGCCTTCGAAGGTCAGCTCGTATTGCCCGTCACGTTTTTCCAGATGATAGGGCGGCAGCTGGAAATTCTCGAACCACGCCATGAAATCGGGGCGGAACATCTGCCGCTTGCCGTAGAAGGTATTGCCGCGCAGCCAGGTGCTTTCGCCCCGTGTCAGCCGCAGCCCGCGCGCGTAATCCAGTTGCTCGCGCAGCTCGGCCTCGTCGATCAGCTCGGCCAGGCGGATGGATTTCGAGCGGTTGATAAGGCTGAAGGTGACCTGCGTGTCGGGCTTGTTGCGAAACACCGACTGGCACATCAGCAGCTTGTAGAAATCGGTGTCGATCAGGGATCGTACGATCGGGTCGATCTGCCATTTGTGGTTATAGACGCGGGTGGCGATATCGACCATCTCGGGGCTCCAGCTCATTGTTCCAGTGCCACGCCAGCCGCGCGCATCGCCGCGCGCGCGGCCTCCAGCGATCCGTCCAGGTCGATCGCCCGGCACGCACCTTCCAGCACCCGCACGTTGAAGCCCAGCTTGGTGGCGTCAATCGCCGACCAGGCAACGCAGAAATCCAGCGCCAGCCCGACAAAGGTCAGATCGGTGATCCCGCGTTCACGCAGATAGCCCGCCAGACCCGTCGGCGTGACATGGTCGTTTTCGAAGAACGCGGAATAGCTGTCGATCTGCGGGCGGAACCCCTTGCGGATCACCAGATCGGCAGGGTCGGTGCTCAGGCCCGGGTGAAACGCCGCGCCCTCGGTGCCCCAGACGCAATGCACCGGCCACAGGGTCTGCGGCCCATAGGGCATGTCAACTTGGGTGAAGGGCGCCGCGCCCTCGTGCATCGCGGCAAAGGACGAATGTTCCTCGGGGTGCCAGTCCTGGGTCAGCACCGTCACCGGGAATTCCTGCATCAGCCGGTTGATCCGCGGGATGATCTCGTCCCCGCCCGCCACCGCCAGCGCACCGCCGGGGCAGAAATCGTTTTGCACATCAATGACAATCAGCGCTTCGGTCACGTCGGTCATGGCACTCCCTTTCGGTCCCCCAATGGGTAGGGCGCGCAGGCCTCGCGGTCAATCGCGCTTGCGGGGCACCGCCCCTTGGGCGTAGGAGAAGCGCATGTTCACCGTTGCCGCCCTCTATCATTTCACCCGTTTCGACGACCCTGCCGCCCTGCGCGCGCCGCTGCTGGCGTTGGCCGAGGAGGCAGGGGTCAAAGGCTCGCTCCTGCTGGCGCGCGAAGGCATCAATGGCACAATCGCCGGCCCGCGTGCAGGCATCGACGCGGTGCTGGCCCATATCCGCGCCCTGCCCGGCTGTGCCGATCTGATCTGGAAGGAGAGCGGTGCCGCCGAAATGCCCTTCGGCCGGATGAAGGTGCGGCTGAAGCGCGAGATCGTCACCATGGGCCAGCCCGACGTGGACCCGCGCGCCGCGGTCGGCCATTACGTCGAACCGGCCGACTGGAACGCGCTGATCTCGGCGCCCGACGTGGTGGTGATCGACACCCGCAATGATTACGAGGTCGAGATCGGCACCTTCAAGGGCGCCATCGACCCGGGCACCCGCAGTTTTCGGGGATTTCCGAAATGGTGGGAAGAGAACGCCGCGCGGTTTCACAACAAGCGCGTGGCGATGTTCTGCACGGGCGGTATCCGCTGTGAAAAATCAACGAATTACCTGCTGAGCCAGGGCGTGGAAGATGTCTATCACCTGCGCGGCGGGATCTTGAAATACCTGGAAGACGTGCCCGAGGAAGACAGCCTGTGGCAGGGTGATTGTTTCGTGTTCGACACGCGCGTCAGCCTGAAGCACGGGCTGAAGCAGGGCGATTACGACAGCTGTCATGCCTGCCGCCGTCCAGTCTCGGCCGAAGACAAACGCAGCCCGAATTTTGAGCAGGGCGTCAGCTGCCCGCGCTGCATCGGCGAATATTCCGAGGCCGACCGCGCCCGGTTTCGCGAACGCGAACACCAGATGCGCCTGGCCGCCGAACGCGGCGCGGCGCATCTGGGTGCGCGTCATTCCTCACAGGACTGAACCAGCGGATTGCACAGCTGCGTCACTTGCCCGTCTTGCCCCGGGAAGGTGATGCGTGGAAGATCGAAGCTGAAGCTGCCGGCCATGGCCGAAGCAGCGGTCAGGCTGACAAATACGAGGCTGAGTGCGATGCGTTTCATGAGTCGTCTCCAAAAGTGAACTGTTTCGTTCATAAGTGAAATGAACAGTTCGGTTCATTTCTGCAAGTGCAAAGTGAACCCATCGGTTCAAAAATATGTGTTGCGGTCGATAATTCCGCAAATAATTTAGAATCATTCCAGGAAAGGAACTGCGATGATCCCCGGTCTTGCATCCCGCCGCCGCTTTTCGGAGCTGAGCGAACAAGAGGTTCTGGCGCTGGCAATCTCGTCCGAAGAAGACGATGCACAGATCTATCGCCTTTATGCCGAACGGCTGCGCGCCGATTACCCGGCCTCGGCGGCGGTGTTCGAGGATATGGCAGCGGAAGAGGATCATCACCGCCAGATGCTGATCGACCGCCACCGTGCGCGGTTCGGCGCGGTGATTCCGCTGATCCGGCGCGAACATGTCGCGGGGTTTTACGCGCGCAAGCCCGTGTGGCTGGCCGAGAATCTGTCGCTCGACACGATCCGCGGCGAGGCCGAAGCGATGGAACGCGAGGCGGGCAAATTCTACAAACTGGCCGCACAACGCACCAGTGACGCCGACACCCGCAAATTGCTGGGCGATCTGGCGGCCGCCGAAATGGGCCATGAGAAAAAGGCCGAACAACTGGTCCAGACCCACCTGACCGAGGACGCCAAGGCCGAAGAGGACCGCGCGGCGCATCGCCAGTTCATCCTGACCTGGGTGCAGCCGGGTCTGGCCGGGCTGATGGACGGCTCGGTCTCGACCCTGGCGCCGATCTTTGCCACCGCCTTCGCCACGCAAGACACCCACACCACCCTTCTGGTGGGTCTGGCGGCGGCCACCGGGGCGGGCATCTCGATGGGCTTCACCGAAGCGGCGCATGACGATGGCGTCATCTCGGGGCGCGGCTCACCGCTCAAGCGCGGCCTCGCGTCTGGGGTGATGACCGCCGTAGGCGGGCTTGGCCACGCGCTGCCCTATCTGATCCCCGATTTCTGGACCGCCACGGTCATTGCGATGATCGTCGTCTTTATCGAGCTGTGGGCGATCGCCTGGATTCAGAACAAGTTCATGGAAACCCCGATCCTGCGTGCGGTGGTGCAGGTGGTGGTGGGTGGCGCGCTGGTCTTTGCGGCGGGCGCCCTGATCGGCGGCGGCTGAGCGCGCCGCGCCCGGCCCTTCTTCTTGGCAAAATACTCCCGCCGGAGGCGGACGCGTGCAATTTCGCGCGCCCGCTCTCTGGCGCGATGCCGCGCAGCATGTTAGCGCTTGCGCATGCTGGCGATTTTCCTCAAGACGCTGCCGTTTTTTGGCCTGATCGGGCTTGGCTGGTTCGCCGGGCGGACGCGGTTTTTCCCGGCCGAAGCCACCGCCTGGCTGACGAAATTCGTCTTCTACTTCGCGCTTTCAGCAATGCTGTTTCGCTTCACCGCCACGCTGGAACTGAGCGAACTGTTCGATCTGCGTTTCGCGCTGGCCTATCTGGCGGGATCTGGGCTGATCTGGCTGCTGGGCTTCGGGGTGGCCCGGATGCGCCGCCTGCCCCTGGCCGAAGCCGCGATGGAGGCCCACACAGGCATGACCGGCAACACCGGATTTCTGGGCGTGCCGATGTTGGTCGTGCTGCTGGGGCCGCAGGCGGTGGGGCCGGTGCTGATGGTGCTGGCGATCGACATGATCGTGTTTTCGTCGCTCATCACCGTTCTGATCACGGCGGCACGGCATGGCCGGGTCGCGCTGGCGCCGCTGGCCTTGGGACTGGTGAAGAACCCGATGATCGTCTCGATGGGTGCGGGTCTGATCTGGGCCGCGCTGCACCTGCCGATGCCCGCGCCACTGCAGGAATTCGTCACACTGCTGGGCGCCGCGGCCACGCCCGGTGCGCTGTTCGCCATCGGTGCCTCACTGGCCGGGCGCAGTGCAGAACGGCTGGGCCCGGCGCTGTGGCTGTCGGCGGCCAAGCTGTTTTTGCATCCGCTGGCGGTCGGCATTGCCGCGCTTATGATCTTCGGGGTCGAACCCTATGCCGCCGGCGTGATGATCGCCGCGGCGGCCTTGCCCGTGGCGGGCAATGTCTACATTCTGGCGGCACATTACGGCGTGGCGCCGCAACGGGTTTCGGCCGCGATCCTGATTTCGACGGCGGCCAGCATTCTTACCATCCCGGCGGTCATCGCCTGGGTCACCGGATAGGGGGTTTTCATGCGTGTTGTATCCGAGAACAAGTGTTTCGGCGGGGTTCAGGGGGTTTATACCCACGCATCCGACGCCACGGGCTGCGACATGACCTTCGGGCTGTTCCTGCCCGCCGAAGCGGAAAGCGCGCCGGTCCCGGTGCTGTGGTATCTGTCGGGCCTGACCTGCACCCATGAGAACGCGATGACCAAGGCGGGTGCGCAACGCTGGGCGGCCGAACACGGCATCGCGCTGGTCTTCCCCGACACTTCGCCGCGCGGGGCCGATGTGGCGGACGATCCGGCCTATGATCTGGGTCAGGGCGCGGGGTTCTATGTGAACGCGACCGAGACGCCCTGGGCCCCGCATTACCGCATGTGGGATTACGTCGCCGAAGAACTGCCCCGCGTGGTCACCGCCGCCTTCGCCGTGGACGAGGAACGCCAGGCGATCACCGGCCATTCGATGGGCGGGCACGGCGCGCTGAGCATGGCGATGCGCCTGCCGGGCCGCTTCCGCTCTGTCTCGGCCTTCGCGCCGATTGCCCAGCCCAGCCAGAGCGACTGGGGCCGCAAGCAGTTGACCGCCTATCTGGGCACGGACGAGGCTGCATGGCTGGCCCATGACAGCGCGCATCTGATGCACGATCTCGGGTTTGAAGGCGAGGTTCTGGTCGATCAGGGCGGCGCGGATCAGTTCCTTGACCTGTTGCGCCCCGAGGCCCTGGCGCATGCGATGGCCGCACGCCGCCAGCCCGGCAGCTTCCGCGTGCAGGCGGGCTATGACCACAGCTATTTCTTCGTGCAAAGCTTCATCCCCGAGCACATCGCCTTCCATGCCGAGGCGCTCTGGCGGTGATCTACGTCGACGCAGATGCCTGCCCGGTGAAGGACGAAGCCGAACGGGTCGCGACCCGGCTGGGCATCAGGATGCTGGTGGTGTCGAACGGCGGGCTGCGGCCCTCGGCCAATCCGCTGGTCGAGATGGTCTATGTCGCCGCAGGCCCCGACGAGGCCGACAAATGGATTGCCGAACGTGCGGGCAAGGGTGATGTCGTCGTCACCGCCGATATCCCGCTGGCCGCGAAATGCGTGGCGGCGGGCGCGCGGGTGCTGAAACATGACGGCGAGGCGCTGACCCCCGCCAATATCGGTAATGTGCTGGCCACCCGCGACCTGATGGCCGATCTGCGCAGCGCCGATCCGTTCCGTCAGGGCGGCGGCAAGGGCTTTACCAAGGCCGACCGATCGCGGTTTCTGGACGCGCTGGACCGGACCGCGCGGGCCGCAGAAAGGGATGCGCATGGTTGAGGCAGTGATTTTCGACATCGGCAATGTGCTGATCGAATGGCAACCCGAACGGCATTACGACACGCTGATGCCGCAGGCCGACCGCGAGGCGATGTTCGCCGAGGTCGACCTGCACGGCATGAACGAGCTGATCGACCGCGGCGCACCGTTCCGCGACACGGTCTATGCCTGGGCCGAACGTCACCCGCGCTGGTCGGCACAGATACGCGCCTGGCATGACGACTGGATCAAGCTGGCCACCCCCGCGATCCCGCACTCGGTGCGGCTGATGAGGGCGCTGCAAGCGCGCGGCATGCCGGTCTTTTCACTGACGAATTTCGGGATCGAAAGCTTCGATTACGCGACGCAATTCTACCCCTTCCTGAAGGATTTCGACCGCCCCTTCATCTCGGGGCACATGGGCGTCACCAAACCCGGCCCGCAGATCTATGAAATGCTGGAACAGGCGACCGGCCTGTCGGGCGCGCAGCTGATCTTTACCGACGACCGCGCCGACAATATCGCCACGGCCCATCTGCGCGGCTGGAAAACCCACCTGTTCGAGGGCCCCGAAGGCTGGGCCGCGCGGCTGGTGGCCGAAGGGCTTTTGACCGAAGCGGAGGCACAATGACCATCGACATCATCGGACCCGAAGCCGAAAGCCTGCTCGACTGGGTCACCCTGACCGAGGCGCTCGAGGCCGGCCACCGCCTGCCCCGCGCCGAACTGGCCGACACGTTCCTGTATCGCGACGGCGACACGCTGCTGACCCGGTCGGCCTGGATTTCCGGGCTGGGAATGGCGATCAAGGCCGCCTCGGTCATGCCCGGCAATGCCGAGCACGGCCTGAGCACGGTGAACGGCGTCGTCAACCTGCTGCACGATCATACCGGCCTGCTGGAGGCGATCGTCGATTTCCATCTGGTGACGAAATGGAAAACCGCGGGCGACAGCCTGCTGGCGGCGCGCAAGCTCGCCCGGCCCGACGCGCGCGAAATCCTGATCTGCGGCGCGGGCAAGGTCGCGACCTCGATGATCATGGCCTATCGCGCGGCCTTCCCGCAGGCGCGCTTCACGATCTGGAACCGCACCGCCCTGACCGCCGAAGCGCTGGCCGCCCGGATGGACGCGCGCGCCGAGGCCGATCTGGAAACCGCCGTGCGCAGCGCCGAGATCATCGCCTGCACGACGATGGCAACCCGGCCCTATCTGCGCGGCGAATGGCTGCAACCGGGTACCCATCTGGACCTGATCGGCGCCTATCGCCCCGACATGCGCGAGGTCGACGACACCGCCCTGACCCGCGCGCGGATCTTCTGCGACAGCCGCGCCACGACGATTGGCCATATCGGCGAATTCAAGGACCCGATTGCGCGCGGCGTGATCGCGGAGTCCGATATCATCGCAGATTACTACGACATCGCCACGGGCCGCTTTGCGCGCCACAGCGATGACGAAATCACGCTGTGCAAGAACGGCGGCGGCGCGCATCTGGATCTGATCTGCGCGCAGTATATCCTGCAAAGCTGGCGTGGCGCCCAGGGCTGAGGTGGTTTTCGAGTATTTTTTCCAAGAAGAAATCCCGCTTCTTCTTGGCTCAAATACTCCCGCCGGAGGCCCCGGCCCTCAGGCGCGCCTGGCGACGGCGATGCCCAGAACTTCCAGCACCTTGGCCTCGATCTGCGGCGCGTTCATCGCGGCGCTGGCATACATGTCTTCGGGGCTGGCGTGGTCGATGAACGTATCGGGCAGCACCATCGAGCGGAACCTGTAGCCGCGATCGAACACGCCCTGCGTGCTCAGAAACTGCGCGACATGGCTGCCGAAGCCACCCACGGCGCCCTCTTCGATGCAGATCAGCGCCTCGTGTTCGGCCACCAGCCGCAAGATCAGATCGGTATCGAGTGGCTTGACGAAGCGCGCATCGGCCACGGTGGGCGCCAGGCCGCGCGCGGCCAGCGCTTCGCGCGCCTTCAGCACCTCGGCCAGTCGGGTGCCGTAGCTCAGGATTGCCACGCGTGCGCCCTCGGCCACGATCCGGCCGCGGCCGATTTCCAGCGGAGTGCCGCGTTCGGGCATCTCGACGCCCATCCCCTCGCCCCGCGGATAGCGGAAGGCCGAGGGCCGGTCATCCAGCGCCGCTGCCGTCGCCACCATATGCACCAGTTCGGCCTCGTCGGCGGCGGCCATCACCACCATGCCGGGCAGGTTGGCCAGGAACCCGATGTCATAGCTGCCCGCATGGGTCGCCCCATCGGCCCCCACCAGACCCGCGCGGTCGATGGCAAACCGCACCGGCAGCCGCTGGATCGCCACGTCATGCACGATCTGGTCATAGCCACGCTGCAGGAAGGTCGAATAGATCGCGCAGAAGGGTTTCATCCCCGCCGCGGCCAGCCCGGCCGAGAAGGTCACGGCGTGTTGTTCTGCGATGCCCACGTCGAAACAGCGGCGCGGGAAGCGTTCGGCAAACAGGTTCAGCCCGGTGCCGTCGGGCATGGCGGCGGTGACACCGACGATCTTCTCATCCCGCTCTGCCTCGGCGATCAGGCTTTCGGCAAAGACCTTGGTATAGCTCGGCGCGTTCGAGGGCGATTTGACCTGCGCGCCGGTCACCACATCGAATTTCGCGGTAGCGTGACCACGGTCGGCGCGGTTTTCAGCCGGGGCATAGCCCTTGCCCTTGCGCGTCAGCGCGTGGATCAGCACCGGCCCCTGCGCGCGCGCCTTCAGCGTGCGCAAGAGCGGCAGCAACTGGTCCAGATCGTGCCCATCCACAGGGCCGACATAGGTGAAGCCCAGCTCCTCGAACAGGGTGCCGCCCACAGCCATGCCCTTGAGCATCTCCTTGGCGCGGCGCGCGCCTTCCTGCAGCGGCTCGGGCAGCAGGCTGACCACGCCCTTGGCGGTGGCCTTCAGATCCTGCAGCGGGCCTTCGGCGTAAAGCCGGGTCAGATAGGCCGACAGCGCGCCCACCGGCGGGGCAATCGACATTTCGTTGTCGTTCAGCACCACAAAGACCCGCTTGCCAAGATGGCCCGCGTGGTTCATCGCCTCGAACGCCATGCCGCCCGACATCGCGCCATCCCCGATCACCGCGATCGCATCGCCGGTTTCCGCGCCCAGCTCGCGCGCCATGGCAAAGCCCACCGCCGCCGAAATCGAGGTCGAGCTGTGCCCTGCACCAAACGGGTCATAGGGGCTTTCCGAGCGTTTGGTGAAGCCCGACAGCCCGCCCTTCATCCGCAGCGTGCGGATGCGGTCGCGGCGCCCGGTCAGGATCTTGTGGGGGTAGCACTGGTGGCCCACGTCCCAGATGATCTTGTCGCGTGGCGCGTCGAATACCGCATGCAGCGCCACGGTCAGTTCGACCACGCCCAGCCCCGCGCCCAGATGGCCGCCGGTCACCGACACCGCCGAGATCGTCTCGGCGCGCAGCTCATCGGCCAGCTTGTGCAACTCGCGGTCGCTTAGCGCTTTCATGTCCGCAGGCAGGCGCACGCGGTCCAGGATCGGAGTCTTCGGGGTCTCGCTCATCGGCTGGCCTCCCGGCCTTGATCAGTTATCGCGCGAGATAACGAAACGCGCCGCTTCCCGCAAGGTTTGCGCCTTCGCGCCATAGGGATCAAGGGCGGCCTCGGCCTCGGCGACCAAGGCGGCGGCCCGGGCCCGGGCGCCCTCCAGCCCCAGCAGCGACACGAAGGTTGCCTTGCCCGCACCGGCATCCTTGCCGACCTGCTTGCCCATCGTGGCCGCGTCCCCCTCGACATCCAGAATGTCATCGGCGATCTGGAAGGCCAGCCCCAGTGCTGCGGCATAGCGCGCCAGCGGCGCGGTATCGGCCCCCGCCAGAATCGCGCCCGCCTGTGCGGCAAAGGAAATCAGCGCGCCGGTCTTGCCCGCCTGCAACCGGGTGATCTCGTCCAGGGTCAGCGGCTGCGCCGCCGTTTCCGCCGCAATATCAAGCGCCTGCCCATACACCATGCCCGCCGCCCCCGAAGCCTGCGCCAGCGCCGCCACCAGGGCCAGCCGCCGCTCGGGCGTGCCCAGAACCGGGTCGCAGCACAGCTCGAACGCCAGCGTCTGCAAGGCATCGCCCGCCAGAACGGCGGTGGCCTCGTCCCATTTCACATGCACCGTGGGCAGGCCGCGGCGCAAATCGTCGTCGTCCATGCAGGGCAGGTCGTCATGCACCAGGCTATAGGCGTGCAGCGCCTCGACCGCCGCGGCGGCCGGCAGCGCCTGCCTATCGCTCAGCCCGTGCAACGCCGCCGATTCGAGCACCAGAAACGCCCGCAGCCGCTTGCCACCCTGTGCGGCATAGCCGATCGCATCGCGCAATGGGCCCGGCGGCAACTCTGCCACGGCCGCATCCAGCGCGGCCTGCACCTTGCGCTGCACGTCGTTCAAACGGGTCGGAAACATCAAAGACCTTCGACCGGAACCGTGCCGGTGGGGACGCCGTCGCCCAGGGTGATCTTCTCGACCCGCTCTTCCGCTTCCTTGAGCAGCTTCGCGCAGCGCTCTTTCAGGGCTGCGCCGCGTTCGTAAAGCGCGATCGACTGATCCAGCGGCACCTCGCCGCGTTCGAGCTGGTTGACCACCTGCTCAAGCGCCTTCATCGCCTCTTCGAAAGACATCGCCGAAATTTCGGGCCGTGCATCGCTCATCGGATATCTCCTGTGCTTGCGCCTCGAAATGCCATGGAACGGGGGGGCAGGTCCAGCCCACAGCGGGGCCGTGGGGAAATATACCGCCGCCTTGGCCCATGTCTGGCCAAATAGAAAGGGCCGCTTGCCTGGCAAACGGCCCCCGAGATCTACGGAGATGGTCCGGTTAGGGTCTGGTCGATCCTGCCGTCCCAGCCAGGGTTATTTGCCCTTGGGTTTGCCCTCAGGCCACGGCCCCCCTAACTGTCCCGACACCTCTCTCCAATATCACTCTAGACACTGGACCACCTCCTTTCATGCGTTGCCGATAAGGATAGGGTGGCACAGATTTGGTATATGGCAAGTTAATTCACGCAATCCGTGGCGAAAGTTTCGTGACAATTGCCTTAAAAGGCAGCAGCGCGACCAAGGAAAGGGCAAGTTTGACAAGCCAGTCAGCCGTGCCCAGCGACACCCAGAGCGGCGCCATCGGCCCCAGACCCAGAAGCGGGACCGCCTCGTTGGCCCAGGACACGTCATTGCCCGGCTCCAGCAGGGTCAGGCCTGCCGAAAATGCCACCGAAAAGAAGATCGCCGTATCCAGCGACGAGCCAACCAGCGTCGAGACGAGCGGCGCCGTCCACCAGCGCTCGGCCCGGCGCAGGCGGTCAAAGACGACGATATCCATCATCTGCGCGGTCAGGAAAGCCGCGCCCGAGCCCAGAGCGATGCGCAGCGTCACCAGCGGACCGAATTCGCCCACGATCTGCGTGCCGATCAGCGAACAGATCACGCCGACGACGAAGCCTGCCGCCACGACACGCCGGGCGGCTGCCGGGCCATAGACGCGGTTCATCACATCCGTGACGAGGAAAGCGAAAGGATAGGTGAAGGCACCCCAGGTGAGCCAGTCGCCCAACAGGAACTGCACCAGGATGTTGGAGGCCACCACAATGGCGGCCATGGCAAGAGTGCCAGGAAGGAAACGTTGCATATTTTCACCGTTTTTACATGGTAGCGGGGACATGGTCCGGTGCGCCCGGACAGGCGCGCCGCTTACGCCCGACACCGCATGCGGTCAAGCAAAACTTCAGCGAAGCAGCCGGTATTCGACGATTTCGGTGCGTTGCAGCAGGCGGAAATTGTCATCCGACACCATCGTCAGCCGGATCGTGCCGGTATCGTCGCGCCAGACGGCCAGCCCTTCAAGGTTGTCATGGCGCGCGGCGAAGGTCTGCAGCAGAACCTCGCCCCCCGAAACGGTGTCGCCCTGAATGTCGAAGACCCGAACCCGGGTCAGAAAGCCAAGCAGGCCCCAGAAATCACGCTCCAGCAGATAGAACCGCCCGTCAGGGCCGAAATCGGCCCCCACCGGCAGCCAGTCGCCATCGCGCGGCAGGCTGAACGGCTGGCTCCAGCCGCCCGCACGATAGCGCCAGACCGGGAACGGCACAGAAAGCCCGCCAGAGCGCTCGGGTAGCGTATAGATCGCACCATCGGGCCCGATGGCCAGCGCCTCGAGCGAGGAATTCGCCTGGAACCTCCTGAAGGCATCGGGGCGGGGCAGGCGTTGGGCGGGCGCATCGTCGCGGTTATAATGCGCCACCCGGTGCAGCCCCTCGAAGGACACATAGACCGAGCCATCGTCGGCCAGCGCCAGACCTTCGGAATCGCCATTGTTGCGCACCAGCGCCCCGCCCTTGCTGTCATGCAACGCGACAGGGCCCGATATGAACTGTGTCCCCACGATCTGTCCCTGCGGGTCACGCTGCAACCGGCCCCGCCACAGCGTTGCCCGATCCGACAGCAGCACGAAATCCTGACCGTTCGCGGCCAGTTCCAGCCCCGAGAACCCGCCAAATGCAGGGTCGTCATCCGTCCAGCGATAGGATTGCAGGAATTCTGCGCGCGGCGCAGGATGCGTGGCCGGACCCGCCAATGCGGCGCCGACCCACGCAAAAACCGCGCCGATCAGCGCGACGCGAGCACGTTTTGGCATTGGCGCGGCAAATCGGACAGGGTGTAGGTCTTGGCGGTCTTCGGCGCGGGCCCGGTCGGCTTGGGGCGCTTGGGCGGGTTGCGCAGCTCTTCCAGATAGGTGGTCACCCACCAGTTCAGCGTTTCGTCACAGCCATCGCCGCCCTTCGACAGTTCGGCCACCGTGGGCTTTTGCACCTCGCACAGGCCCGAGCCGGGCGGGCATTTCAGCCGCACATGGAAATGCGTGTTATGGCCATAAATCGGCCGGATCTTTTGCAGCCACTTGCGGTCATTGCGCGGCGCGGCGTTGCACATCGCGATCTTTGCGGCCGCCGTAATGAAGATCCGGTCAACCCGCGGATCAGAGGCGGCGGCACGCAGCAGCGCCATATGCTGCGGCGTCCAGGCGCGGGTCACGCGGGTCTGATCCTCGGTGCGCACCGAAACCGAGCTGATCTTTTCGCGATCCGACCGGCTCAACCGCAGCGATTTGGGCGGCAGCAGCCAGATGTCGGCATCCAGACCGATCTGATGGCTGGCGTGCCCGCCGGTCATCGGCCCGCCGCGCGGCTGGCTGATGTCCCCGATATAAAGCCCCTTCCAGCCGATCTGCGTGGCCTTGACCGACAGATCCTGCAGGAAGCCGATCATCTCGGGCTGGCCCCAGTTGCGGTTGCGGCTCAGCCGCATCACCTGCCAGGTCGGTCCGTTTTCCGGCATCGCCACCAGCCCGGCCGCACAGCCCCGCGAATAGAAGCCGATCGGCGCGGGCGCCTGCTCCGAGGGCGTCTGCGCCGCGCCGAACAGATGGCGGGCCAATGGCTCGGCCTGCGCGGGCAAAAGGGCGGAAAGGCTCAGAACAAAGGCAAGGGTCAGCGTGCGGATCATGCGGCGCTCTCGTCGGGTCTGGGGGCATTGGACTTGACCCAGCCTAGCAGCACCAGCCCCAGAACGAAAAGCACGATGATGGGAGTGATCCCGATCGACTGATTTCCGCTCAGATGGGTCATCACCCCGATCGACAGGGGCGCGATGAACGCCGTGGCCTTGCCCGACAATGCGTAAAGGCCGAAATGTTCGGTGATCTTCTCGGGGTCGGCCTGGCGCACCAGCATCGTGCGGCTGGCAGATTGCAGCGCACCGCCACCCGCACCGATCAGCCCGCCCATCACATAAAAGGCGATGTCGGGCAGGGTGCTGTCAGGGCCCACGGCGATACCGAACACCGCACTGCGCGAGATGAACACCACACCCACCACCACCGCCGTCAGCAGAACGACGTTGAAGATGATCACCGATTTCGGGCCGAAACGGTCGTCCGCCTTGCCGCCCAGCCAGGCAAACAGCGCCCCGGTGATCGTGCCCAAAATCCCGAAGATCCCGATCTGGGTGATCGACCAGTTCAGCACCCCGGCCGCATAAAGCCCGCCGAAGGTGTAGATGCCGTTCAGCGCGTCGCGATAGAACATCGACGACAGCAGATAGGCGAACAGGCTGCGCTGCCGCGGCAAGGCGCGCAGCGTATGTTTCAGCTCGGGCCAGGCGGCACGCGCGGCGGCAGGCACCGACACCGCGCCGGGGTGGCGCGGCTCGCGCACCCACAGGAAAAACGGCACCATGAACACCGCATACCAGACCGCAGTCAGCGGCCCGACGATCCGGGTATCTTCGCGCGCGGCCAGATCCAGCCCGAACAGCGGCGGCAGGCCGATCATGGTCTTGCCTGTGGTCGGGCTGATCTGCAGGAACCCCAGCATCACGATCAGCGCCAGCATGCCCCCGATATAGCCGAACGCCCAGCCCGAGCCCGATACCTTGCCCATATCCTCGCGCGGGGCCAGGTCGGGCAGCATCGCGTTGGTGAAGGTGGTCGCAAACTCCATCCCGATCATGCCAATCGCGAAAGAGGTCATGATGACCATCAGGCTGTAATCGCCCGGCACCGCATACCACAGCCCCCAGGCGCCACCGATATACATCAGCGAAAACAGCCAGATAAAGGGGATGCGCCGGCCGGCCTTGTCGGCAATCGCCCCCAGGAACGGCGAGGTCAGCGCAATCACCAGCCCCGCCAGACCCACGCCATAGCCCCAGACCGTCTGCGCGGCGGAACCGTCGCCCAGCAGGTCCTTCATGAACGGCGCGAAGATGAAGGTAATCAGCAGGGTGTTGAACGGCTGGCTGGCCCAGTCAAAGAAATACCAGCCCCAGATGCGTTTGCGCGTGGTGATCATTGCGTCCCCCCTGACCCTTGGGCGGATCAAGCCCGAAATCGGGGCGCGGCGCAAGCGTCGGGCGTCAAAACTGCGGCGGCCAGGGGCGTTCGTGATCGGCGGCGATCCAATGCGCCACCCAATCGGGCAATTCGGGGCTGACCGGATCAAAGCCCATCGCCGCCACCACCTGTTCGGGCGGCACGATACCGGCTTTCGAGGTCACCGCGCCACGCAGCAGAATATGGTTGCAGCAGTCGCCGCCACGCCACATCGCCTGCTCCATATAGACGAAGCGCTTGTCCCAGCCGATGCAGCGCGAGCGCATCTCGAAGCGCTGCATCATGGTGATCCGCTTGCGGTAGCGCGTGGTATTGCCCGCCACCACGATGCCCCAGCGATTGCGCATCAGCGCGGCGTTCAGACCGCTGCGCTGCGCCAGCCCGATGCGCCCCAGATCGAACAGCGTCAGCGTGCGCCCGTTGTTCAGATCCTTCCAAGGGTCGATGTCCCAGGGCCAGGCGATATGCTGGCTGACATGGGTCTCCAGAATACCCATAGGGGCCTTGCGGTTCGCGAAAATGGCCTTGGCCATGCGGATAATCGGATACATGCGCTCTCCTTTCCCCCAGCCGTGCCGCAGTGCAGCGGGCGCGTCAATCTCTACGTTGCGGCAAATACCTGCGCTTGCAGCGGTTGCATGCGCCCCGCGCCTGCCTTACCTGTTGGCCAACACCACCCGGAGGTTGCCCATGGTCACGCTGTTTCAGGCGCTCACCCTGATCCTGAATGTCATCTGGTTCATCATGATCGCCCATATCGTCATGAGCTGGCTGATCAATTTTCAGGTTCTGAACCTGCGTCAACCACTGGTCGCGCAGATCTGGTATGGGCTGAACAACCTGCTGGAGCCGGTCTATACCCCGATCCGCCGGTTCCTGCCCAATACGCCCGGGCTCGATCTGGCGCCGCTGGTGGCGTTTATCGTGCTGATCATCCTGCAACGCGCGCTGATCAATAACGCGGGCTTCTTCTACGGCTATTGATCCATGCTCGACCCGGTGACCGACGCCCCCGCGCCCGATCCACAGGCATTGCTGGCGCAGGTCTTCGGGTTTCAGGCCTTTCGCCCCGGTCAGGAAGAAATCGTCCGCGCGGTGATTGCCGGGCGCGACACCCTGGCGATCATGCCCACGGGCGGCGGCAAGTCGCTGTGCTTCCAACTGCCCGCGCTGTGCCTGCCGGGGCTGACGGTCGTGATTTCTCCGCTGATCGCCCTGATGCGCGATCAGGTGCGCGCGCTGCGCGAGGCGGGGGTCGAGGCGGGCGCGCTGACCTCGGGCAATACCGAGGAGGAAACCGAGGCCGTCTTTCAGGCAATCGACGACGGGCGGCTGAAGCTGCTGTATATGGCGCCCGAACGGCTGGCATCGGGGGCGGCCACGGCGCTGTTGCGGCGCGCGGGCGTTGGCCTGATTGCGGTGGACGAGGCCCATTGCGTCAGCCAATGGGGCCATGATTTCCGCCCCGACTACCTGCGCATCGGTGAATTGAAGCGCGCGCTTGGCGTGCCATTGGCGGCCTTCACCGCCACCGCCGATGAAGAAACCCGCGCGGAAATCGTTACCCGGCTGTTTGATGGCGGCACACCCGAAACCTTTCTGCGCGGCTTCGACCGGCCTAATATCCATCTGGCGTTCGAGCCCAAGGACCAGCCGCGCCAGCAGATCCTGGCCTTTGCCGCCGCGCGCAAGGGCCAGTCGGGCATCGTCTATTGCGCCTCGCGCGCAAAGACCGAGGCGCTGGCCCGCGCCCTGTCCGAGGCCGGGCATTTGGCCTGCCATTACCACGGCGGGATGGAGGCCGAGGATCGCCGCATCGTCGAGGCCCGGTTTCAGCGCGAGGACGGGCTGATCGTCGTGGCCACCGTCGCCTTCGGCATGGGCATCGACAAGCCCGATATCCGCTGGGTCGCGCATGCCGATCTGCCGAAATCCATCGAGGGCTATTATCAGGAAATCGGCCGTGCCGGGCGCGATGGCGCGCCTGCCGAAACGCTGACCCTGTTTGGCCCCGAAGACATCCGCCTGCGCCGCACCCAGATCGACGAAGGCCTGGCGCCGCCCGACCGCAAGGCCGCCGATCACGCGCGGCTGAACGCTCTGCTGGGTCTGGCCGAGGCGACCGGCTGCCGCCGCCAGCAATTGCTGGGCTATTTCGGGGAAAAGGCCGAGCCCTGCGGCAATTGCGATCTGTGCGACACCCCGCCGGAACTGTTCGACGCCACCGACGCCGTGCGCAAGGCACTGTCGGCGGCCCTGCGCACCGAGGAAAGTTATGGCGCGGGGCATCTGATCGAAATCCTGCTGGGGGCGGCAAATGACAAGATCCGCGCGCGCGGTCACGACCGGCTGCCCACCTTCGGTGTCGGGCGCGATCTGACGCGGCAGCAATGGCAGGCGGTGTTCCGGCAGATGATGGGGCATGACCTGATCCGCCCCGAAGCCGCACGCCACGGTGCGCTGGTGATGACCGAACGCGCCCGCCCGATCCTGCGCGGCGAAGAACCAATCACGCTGCGCCTTGATCTGATCCGCAAGGCCAAGGCCCGGCCCGTCGTGCGCGCGCTGGTCTCGGACGAAGACGCGCCGCTTCTGTCGGCACTGAAGGCCAAGCGGCGCGCGCTGTCCGAAGCTGCGGGCCTGCCCGCCTATATGATCTTCCCCGACCGCACCCTGATCGAAATGGCCGAGGTGCGCCCCGGCACGCTGGACCAGATGGCGCGGATCACCGGGGTCGGCGCAAAGAAGCTCGACAGCTACGGCGCGGCCTTTCTGGAGGTGATCGCCGGGGCCGGGGCCGCGCAGCCAATGCACCCGGCGCGCAAGGCACTGGCCGGGCGCGAGGCCGGCGATCTGTTCGACCGGCTGGAGGCGGCGCAACTGGAACTGGTGCGCGGCCCCGAGGGGCACGACCGCTACCTGAGCTGCCCGCAAACCACCCTGCGCCGGATTGCCGAGGCAAAACCCCGCACGCTGGCCGATCTGGAACGGATCGGCGGGATGGGCGCGCAAAAGGTCGAACGCTTCGGCGCGGCCTTTCTGGAGGTGATCGCCGAGTTCTAGGCCCGGTCAGAGCGCGCCAGCTGCGCCCGCGGCCAGACCCCGCCCAGGGCGATCAGCGTCAGCACGACGATATTCATCACCACCGCATAGATCAGCCCCGGAATGGCCAGTTGCGGATCGTGCAGCAGGCTGCCCGCCACGAACAGCGTGATCGCGACGTTCTGCAGCGACACCTCGGTCAGGATGGTGCGCACGCCCGCAGGCTCGATCCCCATCGCCCGCCCGACCAGAACCGCCAGCACCGGCCCCGCAACCGCCAGCGCGATAACCGCCAGCCCGACCTCGGCAAAGGCACCCTGCATCGCGCCCCAGTTCTGCACGAAGGTCGCCAGCGCCATCAGCACGAACAGCGCCTTGGCCACCGGGGCCAGAACGCGCGCCAAGCCCGCCATCGCCCGCGGTGCCAGACGCGCCGCGCCCATCCCCGCCAGCATCGGCACGATCGCCACTGCCACCATGCCCAGCGAAATCTTCAGCAACGCGCCGGGCTGTGGCGCGGCCACCCCCGCCAGCGCCAACACCAGCGGCAAGGTCAGCGGCGCCAGCAGGCTCGTCGTCAGGGTCATCGCCACCGACAGGCCGACGCGTCCGCGCATCAGCAGCGTGGCGTAATTCGAGGTGACCCCGCCGGGCGATGCCGCCACCAGCATCAGCCCCGCCATCATCACCGGCGACAGACCGAAGCCGCGCCCGATACCATAGGCCAGAAGCGGCAGACCCACCACCTGCACCAGCAGCCCCGCAGGATAGGCGCGCGATGCGCGCAGCGCGCCGCCCAGAACCCGCCGGCCAAGCCCCAGCCCCAGCGTGAACATCAGCACCATCATCGCCACCGGCAAAAATGCCGCAAGGATCGCCGCCATCGTAACCCCCGTCTGTTTCGCACCTAGATGCGGCTTTCAGCCCGCGGTTTCCCTGATCAAAGTCAAGGCCCCCGCCGCCGCACCCCGCTAGGGTCGCGCAAAACAGACAGGATATGTCATGCTCACCCGACGTTTGCTTCTTCTGGGGTCCGTGCTGGCCCTGCCGCTGTTGCCCGCGACCATGGCCCTGGCCGATCACGCCGATCTGGAGCCCGCAGCCGACGCCCCCGTCGATCCGATGCCGCGCCGTTACATGATGGAAGACCTGTATGGCAATGTGACCACCAACGAGGATCTGCAGGGCAAATTCGTGCTGCTGTATTTCGGCTATACCGGCTGCCCCGACGTCTGCCCGACCTCGCTGTCGACGCTGGCCGATACGCTGGATCTGCTGGGCGATGCCGCCGAACAGGTCACGCCGGTCTTCGTGACTGTCGACCCCGAGCGGGATACCGCCAAGCTGATGCGCGACTATCTGGCGTTTTTCGACGAACGCATCATCGGCCTGCGCGGCCCCAAGATCTATACCGATCACATGGTGAAGGCGTTCAACGCGCGCTATGAAAAGCATGTCCCCGATCCGGCGCAGCCCGATCGTTATGCCATCGACCATACCGCCTCGATCGCGTTCCTTGATCCGCAGGGGGTGCTGATCAAACGCTATCCGCACGGCACCAGCGCCGAGGACATCGCCACCGACATGCGCGCCATCATGGACGCGACGCCGCAGTGAACGGACGGCCATCCCGGCGCGGGTTCCTGCTGGGCGCGGCGGCGCTGGCCCTGCCGATCCGCGTGCGCGCCGAAGCCGCCTTTGCCCCATCCGCCGCCACGCTGGCCCGCCCCGCCGCGCCGATCCGCGACGCGAACGGCCTGCAGATGCGTGACGGCGACGGCAGCCCGCGGCAGATTGACGAATTTGCCGGCAAGATCGTGGTGCTGAGCCTGTGGGGCCCGTGGTGCCTGCCCTGCCGGCGGGAAATGCCGTCGCTTGCCCGGCTGGCCGACCGGCTCGATCCGGGGCGGGCGGTGGTGCTGCCGCTGGCCTTCGACTGGCGGGGCGCGGCGGGGGTGCGGCGCTTCTATCGCGAAACCGCCATCACCAACCTGCCGATTCTGGTAGGCGAGGGCGACAATCTGAAGGCGGTTCTGGGGATCGAGAACCTGCCGACGACGGTCCTTCTGAATGCCACAGGCCAGATGATCGCCCGGGTCGAGGGCGAGGCGCATTGGGACGATGACGCCACGCTGGACTGGATCAGCGGCCTTGGCTAAGCGCCGCGGCGCTCAGACCAGATCACCGCGCGAAAACCGCCAGTATCCCAGGGCCGCCATAGCCAGCCCCAGCACGGTCGGATAGGCCATCGCCCAGGCGACATAGCCCGTCACCCCGAAATGATCGAGGATCACATAAGACGCCGGTCCCAACAGGATCAGCTGCGGGTCGAACAGGATCATCGACGCCGTGCGGAAACTTTGCAGCGGATTGGCCAGCGCAATGCCGATCACGAATTCGGGCACGAAATTCTGCTGGATCAGGATCGACAGCAGCAGCAGGTCCAGAAAGGCTACCAGTGCCAGCCAGATCAGCAGGCTTGCGCCCAGGGCGACCTCGGTCGAGCGGGACACGGCCGAAATCAGAAACCCGATCCCCAGGAAACAGGCGCTGAGCGCCGCGACCAGCCCGGAATACAGCCCGACATGCGCCCAGGGCACTGCGCGCCCCATCGCCACGCCATAGCCCGCCGCCAGTGCCAGCGCCACGCCGATCGGCGCCAGCACCAGCATCAACCGCGCCAGAAACCGGCCCCAATACCAGACCCGCAACGACACCGGGAAGGCCAGCATGTATTCCAGATTGCCCGCCTCGCGGTCGCCGACCATGGATCGCGCTGTGGTCACCACGATGAACAGCGGCAAAACCGCCATCATAATCTGGATATAGGTCACCAGCAGGCGCGACAGGCCAGTGAAGCCCAGCACACGGCTTTCGGAAATTCCGGTCACGATCAGCAGAAGCATCAGCCCGATCGCGACCACCGAATAGAAATGGAACCAGCGCGAGCGCAGCGATTCCGACAGCTCCAGCCGCAGCATCAGGCCAAGCCCCGTGCGGGCGGGCGCGACAGGGCGGGCGACCTGCGCCGGGGCGGTATCGCGCGTCACGGGGTCAGAGGTCATCGCGTTCATCCTTGCTGTCCTTCCGTCTCATCGCCCGGGTGGCACCGCCATGTCAAACCGCGCGCCAGAACCGCCACCCGCATCGCGGCAAAGTCAATGGTGTCAGACGCCGGATAGGCCACCGCCGCAAAGCCGTAATCCATCGGCGAAACCACCCCGGCGCGGTAATAGGCCTTGCGCGCATCAAGCCAGGCATCGCCCTTCATCCCGCTGTCGTAATCCATCACCCAGAATTCGACATCGGCGGCGTCTTTCCAGCCCTGTTCTTCCAGCCAATGCACCGCATCGCCGATGTCGTCGAATTTCACCAGCCTGCGGTCGGGGCCGCCGCGCACCTCGGCGGCGAAGTTCGGTTCGGAAATGATCATGCCGCAGATCTCGCAGGTCTCGCGGCCCCAGCGGATCGGCTCGGGGCCCTCGGTCTGCGGCTTGCAGGCGGCCAGCAGCGGCGCGGCGGCCAGCAGCGCGATCATCTGGCGGCGGTTCGGGCCATGGCAGCGGCGGCACATCTCAGTTCACCCTTTCCGGCGTCTGATCCAGCGAAAGGCTTTCGATCAGGCTGCCATAGCGGGCCAGCAGGCCCAGAAAACGGAACGTCTCGGCGGCGGGGACGGGGCCGGTGAACCGGGTGCCGGCGCCGTTGGCCGCGAACCCCCAAGCGGCCAGCGCCAACGCGAACGGGGCATGCGGCGCGTTCAGCACGATTTCGGCGCGGCGGAATTCGCCCGCCTTCAGTCGGTCCATCACCGCATCGTCCAGCACGACACGGCCACGGTCCATCTCGATCACGCGGTTGACCAGCGGCGCCACCTCTTCCAACCGGTGACTGGCGATCAGCATCGAGGCATCGCGCCGTTCCGCCAATAGGTCGATGAACACCGCCCGCGCCGCCGGATCGAGGTTGGCCGACGGCTCGTCAAAGATCATCAGATCGGCATTGCGCCCCAGGGCGACGGTCACCAGGATCTTCTGCTTCTGCCCGCCCGACAGGCGGTAGAACGGGCGCTTGCGCACCTCGTCCAGATCAATCCCCATCCGCTCGGCGATCTGGCCCATCAGCGCGCGGTCGGCCCCCGCGCCCTTTTCGGCAAAACTCAGCAATTCGCCCACCGGCATGCGCAGCGGCGGCGGCAGTTGCGGCACGAAGGCGATCCGCGACAGCGCCGTCGCATCGCGCCGCCCGCTTGCGGCACCGTCAAACCCCACCCGCCCTTCGTGGCGGTAATGGCCCAGCAGGCAACGAAACAGCGTCGTCTTGCCCGCCCCGTTCGACCCGATCAGCGCGATCCGGTCGCCCGCCGCGATCGACAGCGTCAATTCGTCCAGCACCGCGCGGCGGTCGAAGCGTTTGGTCAGGCGCTCGATGGTAATCATGATGCCCCCTCAGATGATCTTGTCGATGCCGCGCACGGTGAAGCTCAGCGCGTTCTGCGGACAGACATCGACACACAGCCCGCAGCGGGTGCAGTCGGGCCCGATATATTCGGTGGTGTCGGACGCATAGCCCATCTTGGTGATATCCAGCACATGAGGCACCAGGCACACCGCGCGGCATTCGCCCTCGTGGACGCATTTTTCCAGATCGTATTTGATCTGCACGGGCGCCACCGCCCCGGTGATGCCATAGGTCAGGCCGATCGGGCAGACATAGCGGCACCAGAACCGGCGCGAGAAAAAGATCTCGATCCCCAGCAGGAAGATCACCCAGACCACCGCCACCGTGGGCCCGTAGATCAACGCCCGGCTGACGATGCCGACCGGGTTGATGTATTCAAACACGGTGTAGCCGGTCAGGAAGGCCAGCGCCATGAACACGAACCACAGCACCAGGCGCAGCCCGCGGTGGAACGGGTGATCCTTGACCCAGCCGCGCCGCGCCAGAAACAGGTGGATCGCCTCGGCCCATTCGGCCAGCAGGTGATAGGGGCAGGCCCAGCTGCAAAAGGCGCGCCCGCCCACGACCCACCACAGCAAGATCACCGTGACGGTGCCGATCACCAGATTGAGCACCAGTTCCTTGAAGGCCAGAAACACCTGCAGCGCGGCGTTGGGGTCGGCCATGTGGAACCCTAAAAACCGCGAGGCGGTGAGCGAGCCTTCGACCAGTTGCACATCCCAGGCGAAGGACACGATGAACATCGCGTTGATCAGGATGATCGAGGCCCACCGCAGGTTGCGCCACTTGTGCCGCACGAGCGGAAATTCCAGTTCGTGTTCGATGATTTCCTTGCGCTTCTTGACCTGCTCGGGGGTTTTCTTGAGCTTCTTCATCGCGCGGGCGGCGTCGGTTTCCTCTTCCGGCGTGGCCTTGCGGCCTTCGGCGCCAAACATCATCGCCAGCTTGTGCAGGAACCACTTCATGCCTGTGCCTCCTTGGCAAATTCGGTGTCGATGACGATGGCGGCAGGCTCTGTCGGGCAGATCATCTCGCAGGTGCCGCAGCCGACGCAGGCGGGGTGCACCGTGGGCATGCGCCGCATATCGGCCGGATCATCGGACAGGGGTTCAAGCGTGATCGCGCCGCTGATCGGGCATTCGCGGACACACAGATCGCAAATTTCCAGATCATAGGGATAAGATGCCACGGGCTGCGGCTCCCAGCGGTCGATGTCTTCGTACCTCAGCAGGCCCTCGAAGTCATAACCGCGCGCCAGCCCGGTGAAGCCCTGCCCCTGCATCGCCAGACAGGCCTCGGGGCGGGCCAGCCGGGCGATGCCCATGGTGACCTCTTCCTTGGTGGCGATCGCGTGGCTCAGCGCGCCGGTCGGGCAGGCCAGAACGCATTGCACCGCATCGCAGGAAAAATCGCAGGCCTGCGCGCGCGCGTCGATATAGGGCACGCCCAGACCATAGCCTTCGTCGCCATCGGCCAGCTTGATCGCCTGCACCGGGCAGACCTGCACGCATTGCCCGCATTTGATGCAGGCGGCCAGGAATTCATCCTCGTCCAGCGCGCCGGGCGGGCGCAGGTGGTCGAACAGGCGGCGATAGACCGGATACCAGCCCACCAGCCCGGCGGTGACCGCCGCCACGCCCAACCCAAGGGTGCGCAGCAACAGCCGTCGGCGTTCCAGCTCGCGCCGGGACAGGCGGGGTTTTTTCGGGGTTTCGGGGATCGGGGTGTCGGAGGCATCGGTCATTGCGTCAGCATCTCCAGTGCGGATTTGGGTTTGTCGCTGCTGCGGGTCGCGGTCTGGGCGCGGGCCGCGTCATGGATGACGGGAGCCTCGAACGGGCGCTCTTCGCGCAACAGCAGTTGCGGTTCGGTGAAGGGGGCCAGCCGCTCGACGAAATCCAGCGCGGCCAGCGCGAACCCGCCGCGGAAGAACGACGCCGAGGGCACGTCCATCCACAGCCGGTCGGCATAGGTGTAAACTTCATAAGGCGCGTCACCGATGCCGTCGCCGTCGCGGTCAAAGCCGGCGTAGTCATCCCAGTAATTGCCGTGCCAGCCTTCTTTCAGCGCCGTGCCCCGCCCGCGCACCGAGACCTGCGTGAAGTTCGACAGGAAGTTGTTGTCCGAGAAATTGTTGCCCTGCCATTCGGTGTGGAACTGCACGCCGATGCCGTTATAGGCCACCTGGTTGCGGTGGAATTCATTGGTGGTGTCCGGGTCCCAAGGCGAGGGGTCAAGATAGATCCCCACCGCATTGCCCAGGATCACGTTATCCTCGACCACGGCGCTCGAGGTTTCCTTGAAGCCCACGCCCATGCCCGCCGCCCCCCAGGCGCGCAGGATCTGGTTGCCGCGCACGGTGATGTCATTGGCATACATCAGGAACACGCCCACCACGCAGTCCGAAATCTCGTTGCGTTCGACCGTGTTGTGATGGGCATACATGAAATGGATGCCATAGCGGCCGTGCTGGATGCGGTTGTCGCGGATCTGGTTGCCGCTGGAATACCACACGACGAAATCGCGGCTGTGTTCGATGTGGTTCTGTTCAAAGATATTGTCGTTCGAATACCAGATCCGCACGGAATCGCCGCGCATTTCCAAAGGCATGTCCTTCGAACTGATGTAGTTGCGGCGCAGCACGTTGTTATTGGCCTGCGTCAGATCCATGCCGAACAGGCTGTTTTCGATGCGCACATCGCGCACCACGTTGAAATTTCCCTTGATCCGCAGCCCGGCATCGACCTGATTGTGCAGCCGCCCCGAATTGCGGATCGTCAGGTTTTTCAGGGTCACGCCATCGGATTCGATCAGCACGACGGTGCCCTGCCCGCCGCCGTCCAGCACCGCCGCGCCCTGCCCGTCGATCACCACCGGATGACGGATCACAACCGGCCCGTAGGTGCCGGGATCAAGCACGATCTCGGCCCCGTCGGGGGCGGCGTCGATCCGCTCTTGCAGGGTCTGGGACAGGCCCGGCCCCGCAAGCGCGATCAACGTCAGGACAAGCGGCAAAAGGCGCATCACCGGCCTCACATCTTCGCCGCGGCGTCACCCGCAAGGCGCAACTGCTTGAACCGGATCAGCGCGGCCAGCGCCAGCAGCGCAGACGAGGCCACCATCAGGCCAAAGCCGATGGCAGGGTAGCTGTGCGTGGTGAACTGGGCGACCTTGCCGTCGCCGAACACGGTGGGCATGAAGGGCTTCAGCGTGAAGGCCCCCATCGCGTTCAGGCTGTGCCCATACCACCAGAGCCAGCCGGCATATTCCGCAAGAAACCCGATCGGCAGTGCCATCGGCACCAGCACCAGCAACCAGTAAAAGATCGACCGCGCCGAGAAGGCGGCAAACACCATCAGCGCCATGAACGCCAACACCACGACATACAGGACCTGCGCGACCGATGACATCGTGGCGACAAGCGGATCGTTGCGGGCGGGTTCATTGAACCAGCGCGCCAGCGACTTCGCGTAATGCCATTTGAACACCTGCATGATGGAGCCATTCCAGGCCACCTGCTCGTGCATCGGCTTCTTGCGCTCGTCGATGCCGTAATTGGCCTCCAGGTTGGCGATCAGCGCCGCGCGGTCATCTTCGCCGGTCACGGTCGGCTGTTCCTGCTGGGCACTTTCGGCCAGCGACTGTTTGAGCATCTTGACGATGGGTGAAAGGTTCTGGTCGTCCTCGACCTTGTCGGCGGTGCTGCCACCAAGCGAAACAACCAGCCCCTTGAGATAGCCAGTCGTGGTATAATTGATGCCGTTCTGGCCATACATCGCCAGCGTCATCCAGGCGGCGATCGCGCCATAGCCCACGACCGACACGGCGATCCGCGCGGTGCGGCCCGGGGCGGCGAAGGCCAGCGCCATCACGCCCAGCATTGCGAACAGGAAGGGCGAGAAGGCCTTTTCCACCGGCCCGCCCGAGGCGATCGGATACATGCCGACGTAATGGTTGATCGTGTCCATCTCGTGGACGCAATCCAGCGCCTCGTTTTCCTCGACTTCCTGGCTGGCGCGGATGTCGCAGCCGTTGCGCACCGAATCCATGTGAAACAGGATGCGGATGCCCTGCGGGAAGGTCGCTTCGGGATAGTTCGGCGCGGTCAGCGACACCCACCAGCCGGGGCTGACGAACGACGCGGCAATCAGACAGACGGAGATAAGCGTAAGCACGCGATACACGATACCGCGTTTGTCAGAGGGGGCCTTGTCCATGGGTGAGGTCCTGTAAGGCTATGATGTCGTGCCCGGGCGGGGAAAGCGTCTCCGCCCGGGACTGGCAGGCTTATTGATAATCCGGGTTTTCCCAGCCGGGTTCGGCCACCATCTCGGCCGGCGGCCGCAGCCGCGAGACATAGTCCAGCACCGCCGAGGTATCCTTGTCGGTGAAGCCCTGGATCTGCTGCACCATGTCGGGGTTGGCGTTGCGCCGCTTGCCTTCCTTGATCCACTGATATTGGCGCATCAGATAGTTGTAGTGCTGGCCGTGGATGCGCGGATAGAACTTGTCGTTGTCGCCCTCGCCGGTCTCGCCGTGGCAGCGCACGCAGTTCTCTTTATACAGCTGCTCGCCATGGGCCAGATCGTCGCCCGGACCGACCCCGTTTTCAGGGTTCATCGGCAATTTCGAGATGTATTCGGCCACATCGGCAATCGACTGCGAGCCGCCGATTTCCGAGGGCAGCGCGAAGGGATACATCGTCGGGTTATCGCGGTTGAGCGCGCGAATATCGGCCAGCTGCTTGATGATGACGGTGTAATGCTGACCTGCGATCTGCGGGAAGGTGCCGTCCGTCAGACCCCAGCCGTTCAGCTGGTGGCAGGCCGAACAGACCTCGTAGGTCTCGACCCCGTTTTCATGGTCGGGCGTCAGGTGCAGCGCCTCGTCCTGTTCGCCCCCGCCCTGGTTCCAAGACGAGGTGTCGACCGTGCCCTCGGCCAGCGCGGGCAGTGCCAGTGCGACCAAGGCTGCGGAAAGAAGCGTGATTTTCATGTGAGAATCCTTTCGTTATTCGGCAGCACGGTTGAGCTGCGACAGCCACGCCGACATCGCGATGATGTCTTCGTCGCTGGCTTTCTTGATCGTTCCGAACATCAGTTTCGACTGGCCGTTCACGCGCACCTTGTCGCGCATCTCGGTCATCTGGCGGGCCAGATATTCGGCATTCAGCCCGGCGATGAACGGGTAATTCTTGGCCGTGGGCTTCATGCCGTCCTTGCCGTGGCAGGACTTGCAGCCCAGGCTGTTATAGGCCTTTTCTCCGGCGGCCAGCAGGTCGGGCGCGGGCGGCGGGTCCATCGCCTTGGGCTTGCCGGGCGGCAGCTGCGACAGGTATTTCGCCACGTTTTTCAGGTCGTTGTCGTCGACCAGATGCATGATGTCGACCATGCCCTGAACATAGGGATGCCCCGTATCCGGGTCGTTCGAACCGACCCGCTTGCCCGCCTTGATGTCTTTCAGCTGGGTCAGCAGGTATTTTTCATTCTGGCCAGCCAGCATCGGATAGCTCAGCACCGGGCGGGCGCCCTTGATGCCGTGGCAGGCCATGCAGGTCTTGGTTTTATAGACTTTCTCGCCATCTTCGACGGCATCGGCCAGCGCGGGCAGAGCCGCGAGCGTCACGGCCGCAACGAGAAGGCTTTTGAAGATCGGGCGCATCGCGCGTTCCTTGCGAATAAAAGCTGGGATCGGGAAGCAGGGGCGGCGGCACAGGCCACCGCCCCCGGCGCGTGGTTACTGTTTCACAGCGCCATGCTCATCCAGGAAGGTCTTGGCACGCAGACCGATGTCGGCGGCCTTGACCTGATACTGCCACCACTGACCGGCCCAGAGGGTCGCGTTCTGCCAGTCTTCCTTGCCGGCGGCATCCTCGGCCTTGGCCTTGGCGTCGGCCGCAAAGTTCAGCTGGTCGGTCGCGTCTTCCACCAGCGACACAACTTCGGGGAAGTCCTTGAAGTTGCGTTCGGTGATGTAGGTCACGACCGAGTCGATGACTTCCTGCGTCGCCACGTTGTTCGCGGTCTGCTTGTCGTAGTCATCCTTGCTGTAGGTCTGGCCTTCTTCCGCCGTGCCCGCCTCTTCGACGTAACCCTTCGGCTTGACCGCGAGGAAGCCCGTCATCTCGAGGTGCAGCGCCGAGCAGAACTCGGTGCAGTAATACGAGAACACGCCGGGCTTGTCGGCGACGATCTTGGCCGTTGCGGTCTTGCCCGGTTCCAGCGACAGGTTGACGTTGTAGGTCGAGACCGAGAAGCCGTGGGTTTCGTCTTCGGCACGTTCCGAGTTGGTGATGATGAATTCGACCGTGTCGCCTTCGTTCACCTCGACGATTTCCGGCGTGAAGTGCGACCGGATCGCGGTCATGTAGACCTTCACGTTGGTGCCGTCGCGCTCGATCCGCTCTTGCCCCGGACGCACCGCGCCTTCGTGCTTCTCGCCGGTGCGCGAGTTGGTGCCGTATTTGTAACGGACCAGCGGCTGCAGTTTCTCGGCGGCGATGGCGGTCACATAGTGGGGCTCGCCCAGCGGGACCGGCATGTCATACAGCAGTTCCATCTTGTCGCCGGAAATGTCGATCAGCTGGTGGTTCTGCGGATGCAGCGGGCCCACCGGGTTGAACCGGTCGATCGCCAGCTTGTTCAGCGAAATCAGGTATTTGCCTGCCGGGTGAACCGACTCGCCTTCCATCGCGACCAGGTGGCCGACGTTGTAGTGGATCGACAGCTTGTCCAGAACCTTGCCTTCGCAATAGTCCCATTTCGCGATCTGGCTGTCGACGTAAAGCGAGGTGTAGACAACGCAGGGCTTGCTGTCGAACTGGTTGTGCAGCGGCCCGAGGCCAAGCGCGACCTGCGTATGGATCGCGTCTTCCATCGAGATCACCGGAATCCCGTAGGGATCGGTGCCGACGAATTTCTTGTCGGCAATCGCCTTCTGGATCTTCTCGAAGGAATAGACCGAGGCCTGAGTGTCGAGCTTGCCGCCGACCACGATATATTTGCCATCGGGCGAAACATCGACGCCGTGAGGCGATTTCGGCTCGGCGATCAGATAGACCAGACCTTCGTCGATCGCGGTCTGCATCGAGATCACCGGATGGTCGTTGATCATCGTGACCTTGCCGGCCTTGTAGACCTCTTCGGCCTTGCGCCAGTTGATGACGTGCAGATAGTCGGTGTCGTTTTGCGAACAGCCTGCCTCGAACGGCGGGCGGCCCGATTCAATGCCGCCGACATAACGCTCGGCGCAGAACGAGTTGGTGAAGGACCAGCCGTCCGACACCAGTTTGCCGGCATCCGACAAGTCCTGGCTATAGGGCGGCAGTTCGATCGAGAACGAATTCTCGGGTTCGATCCGGCCTTTTTCGCGGTTGAATTTCCAATAGGTCACGGCCCCGCGGAATTTCTCGTTGAACTGCGACAGCGGCGCGTAGCCGCGGCCCAGAACGCCCGGATATTGCGCGGCTTCGATCACATATTCCGAGTTCGGCGTGACGAAGGTGCCGCCGTGTTCGGATTGCAGGATCGGGTTCACGACGATCTGCTGGGTTTCGAAGTCATGCAGCGACACGACACCCACGCGCGGCGCGGATTTATCGTTGATGAACAGGTATTGCCCGTCCAGATCGCCGTTGGTTTCGGTGATTGCCGGGTGGTGGGTATCGCCCCACTGCAACTCGCGCCCGTCGATCTTGCCCTGATCCAGAACCGCTTTCGATTCCTCGTCGAAACCGAAGCCCTGCCACGGCTCGGGGGTGAACACCGAAACGTATTTCAGAATACGCATGGACGGCACGCCGTAGACCATGATCTGGCCCGATTGGCCGCCCGAGGAGAAGGCGATGAATTCATCGCGCCCGCCGGTGGGGGTGTAGGTTTTTGCCGCAGCGACCAGATCCTGCTGGGTCAGGCCGCGCCGTGCCATCACCTCGTCGAGCGATTCTGCAGAAGCGCTCATCGCCATGCCGAACGCCACGATTCCCGTCGTGGCCAGCAGGCGCTTGTGAATGGTCTTGACCATTTTTTGCCCTCGCTTATGGGCCGTTTTCGCAACATGCGTTTCCCGATGACGCAGACGGCCCTCAAGCTGCGCCGCGCCTGTCATCACATGTCGGTGAGGGGCACGCCTTGACATTTGTTAAGGCTGCCGCCGCGGGAATGTCGGAGTGTTCCGCAGGCCCGGCAGGGCATCGAAATAATGTTCCGCGAAAGGCTCAAGACATGAAACGTCGTTCTGTAATTCTGGGAATCGCGACGATGGCCGCCCTGAGCGCCACATCGCTGCAAGCCCAGCAGGCACAGGCCCCCGGGCTGGAGATCAGCGGGGGCTTTCTGCGTGCGGCGCCGATGGTATCGCGCACCGGGGCGGGGTTCATGATTATCCGGTCAACCGGGCCTGCGGACAAACTGCTCGCATTCCGGTCACCGGCCTGCACCCGGCCCGAACTGCACACCCATATCAACGACAACGGGATCATGCGAATGCGCGAGGTGCCCGAGATCGACGTGCCCGCAGGGGGCGAGGCACGGCTGCAACCCGGTGGCCTGCACCTGATGTTCATCGACCTGACGGCCCAGTTGACCGAGGGCGAAATGGTCCCGGTGACCCTGATCTTCGAGAAGGCAGGCGAGGTGCAGATCGAATTGCCGGTGAAAAGCCCCGGCGCGATGAACTGAGCGCTTCCAAGGACAACGGCCGCCGAAAACGGCGGCCTTTTTCATGCGGCAGGCTCAGCCCGCGACGACACCCACCAGAAGCAGCATCTGAAACAGCGCGGTCTGCGCCAGCAGCCGGTTCAGCCGCACCGACACCGGCCAGTGCCACATCGCATGCCCCAGCCACAGCGCCAGCACCGCCGCAGGCAGCAGCGCCACGCCGGGCGCCAGCCGGAATGCGACCGCCAACGCCCCCAGCAGCAGCGCGAAATACAGCAGTTTCGATGCCACCGGCCCAATCAGGATCGCCAGCGTGCGCCGCCCCGCGCGGATGTCCTGCGCCCGGTCGCGATGGTTATTCAGCAACAGCACCGCCGCCGCCGGTAGCCCGATCATCAGCCCCAGCGCCAGAACCCGCGGCCCCAAGGGCGGCACGCCCTGCAACCAGGCCGTGCCCGACACCGCCACCAGCCCGAAGAACACGATCACCAGCACCTCGCCAAACGGCAGGCCCGACATCGGATAGGGCCCCATCGAATACAGATACCCGAAAGCCAGCGAGGCCAGCCCGATCGCGATGATCGGCCAGCCGCCGATCCCCAGCAGGTAAAGCCCGGCCAGAACCGCCACGCCGAACGCGGCCAGCGCCCCGCGCCGCACCTGCGCCCCGTCCAGAAGCCCAAGCGCGGTCATCCGCGGCGGGCCCAGCCGGTCGTCGCGGTCCACCCCGCGCGCGGCATCGGCGGCATCGTTCCACAGGTTCGTGCCGATCTGAATGGCGCTGGCCGCCAGCATCGCCGCCAGCGTCACGTCGGGGCGCCACTGCCCGGCCTGCGCGGCCAGCCAACTGCCCGCCAGCACCGGCATCAGCGACAGGCTGACCGTCTTGAACCGCGCAGCGATGATCCACAACATCAGCCGCGGCAGGCCTGCAAGATGGTGTTTCAACTCGATCATGTTCCGGGTCATCAGGGTTTCTTCGCTATCTGCATGCGCGCGACCCCGAACACGAAGGCCCGCTCTTCAATCAGGGTCAGCCCCGCCGTGGCGATCTCGCGCGTCATATCGGCGCGCGCCGGGAAGCGTTCGATCGATTCGACAAGGTAGGTATAGGCGCCCGGATCGCGTGCGACCAGCGCACCCAGCCGCGGAATGACGTGCCGCGCGTGCAGCCCATAGAATGGCGCGAACCAAGGGTCGGGCTTGGAAAACTCCAGCAACACCAGATGCCCGCCCGGTTGCAACACGCGGGCAACCTCGCGCAGGCCCTGCGCCGGATCGGCCATGTTGCGCAGCCCGAAGGACAGCGTGACCATCGCCACCGACCCGCCGGGCAGGGGCAGATCCTCGCCCCCCGCCTGAATATACTCGAGGCTGTCACCCGCCCGTTCCCGCGCAACCGCCAGCATGCCCGCCGAGGGGTCGGCCACGATCACCCGCCGCACCGGACAGGCCCGGCGCAGCGCGATCGCCAGATCGCCGGTGCCGCCCGCCAGATCCAGCAGCGGCGCATCGCCCGGCGCCAGATGCGCCAGCGCCCGGCCCACCACCGTGCGTTTCCACAGCCGGTGGGTGCCAAAGCTCATCAGATCGTTCATCAGGTCATAGCGGGGGGCGATCCGGTCGAACAGCGCCGAGACCTCGGCCCGCCGCGTCTCGGGCGTGACAGAGGAATGCCCGAAACTGCGCCGCAGATCGTCAAGTTGGGTCGCGCGCGTCATGGTCCGCCCTTTGGTGACTCCGGTTTTGTGCGGGCACGCTAGCCGCGGCATCGCACCTGATCTTTGACTTTTCTCAACCGCGCCCCTCGGCCTCGTCGATCAGGCCACGCACCCAGCGGGCGGCGGCCCATGTGGCGGGCACCCCCAGCGGCACCGCCAGCAAAAGCGCCAGCTTCGGCGGGATCGCGGGCAGGCCGAGGCGTTGCCACATCAGCCCCACCATGAACAGATTGATCGCCACCGCCGCCGCCGTGAACGGGTACAGCAGCAGCGCCAGACGGCGCAGCCGCGGGCCCTGCGGGTCAGTGACTGGTGCCATCGTCGAAGGTGATCTTGTTCCAGACATTGTATTTCCCCGAAGGCTTGTTCATCGGCAGCCGGCGCACCTCTTCCAGCGTCTTCGCATCATAGACGATCACCGCGCCGTCCTCTTCCCAGATCGAGACGAGCGCATGACTGCCGTCGCGGGTGAATTCGGTATGTGCCACCGTCTTGCCCAACGCGGGATTGAGCGTGCGCACGATCTGCAGGCTCTGCTTGTCGATCACATGCATCTCGTCCTTGTGCGGGCCAAAGAACACATCCGCCCAGACATAGGGCGTCGCCTCGTGACTGCGCAAAAAGAACCCCGGGCCGTCGGTCTTGATCGTCTGCACCAGATGCCAGTCGGTCATGTCGATCACCGACAGCACGCCTTCCTGCAGGTGCGGCGTGGCCATCACCCGATGCCCGTCGCGCATCCAGCTGATGCCCGATCCCAGATGCGGCATCCCCGGCAGCGGCAGTTCGGCGATCTTGCGCCCGACATCAAGGTTGATCACCTCGCCCTTGGTGCCTTCGCGGTTGGTGCCGATCAGGTTGCGATAATCCGGCGAGAAGAAGAAATCGTCCAGCGGTTCGTCAATGTCGATGCGGCGGCGGGCAAACAGCCCCTCTTCGGCGCCAAGTGCCTCTTCCATGCTGGCTTCGTAGCTGTGCACGAACCCGTCATGGAACGGCCCCGCCGCCGGGTCTGTGGCGATTTCCCAGATTTCGGGCGCGTCCTTCAGCGCCAGCACGAAGCTATGCCGATCAGGCGCCTGATAGACGGCGGACACGCGGCTGGGCTGGCCCTTGCGGTCGATCACGTCGATCACCCGCACCACGCTCAGATCCGCCGTTGACAGGATGGTCAGCGTCTGCGGCAGATAGTTCGCCACCGCCAGCCATTGCCCGTCATGGCTCATCGCGATGTTGCGACTGTTCAGCCCGGCGCGGACCCGCCCCACCACCTGCAACGACCAGATGTCGTATTTCTGCACCCAGCCATCGCGCGACATCACGAAAACATAGCGCCCGTCGGGGCTGAACTTCGGACCGCCATGAACCGCAAAGGGCGTGGCAAAGCGGTCGAGCACCTCGAACGTGTCGCCGTCCAGAACCGATACATGGTGATCGCCGGTTTCCACGACCAGCGTGATATTCATCGGATCGCCCGAAAACACCGGCGCCGTGGCGGGCGTATAGGTGTCCGACATCTCGCGGCTGGTGTTGGCCATCTCGGCCGTCCAGACCGGAGTTTCGGCCAGCGGCGTGCCCAGCCAGGCGGCAATCGCGGTGATTTCCGGCGCGCTCAGCTGATCGGCGAAGCCCGCCATCTGCGTGGCCGGGCGGCCTTCGGCGATCACCTGTTCCAGCGCCGGGCCGAACATCCGGCCCAAGGTTTCGGGGATCAGCGCCGGCCCGGTGCCGCCCAGCCGGTTTTCGGCATGGCAGGCGGCGCAATGTTCGGCAAAAAGCGCGGCGCCATCGGGCCCGGCCTGCCCCATTCCCGGCAGCAGCGCCAGCATCACGGCCAGGACGCCTCCGGCGGGAGTATTTCTTCCAAGAAGAAGCGCAGGTCTTTCTTCTTGGCCCAAATACTCCCCGCGGAGCGTCCGGCGCGTGCCAGACGGGCGGCGGTCAGAAGAAGCGGTGCGCGGGATCATGGCTTTTGCCTCGGAACGGGGTAACGGTCAGGCGGTCTGTATCGGCCTCGATGCCGATCTCGGACGCGCCCAGATAGCAGGCGGGATCTTCGGCCCAGGGATCGCCCGAGACCTGCAACGCGCGGATGCGAGTATTGCCGCCGCACACCGCCTTGTAGGCGCAGGCCCCGCAGCGGCCCTTGAGCGGGCGCGGGCGGGTGCGCAGCGTGGCCAGCATCGGATCGGTGCCAATCCAGAGCTGCGAGAAGGGCACCTCTTTGACCGACCCCACGGTGTAATCGGACCAGTAGGTATCGGGATGCACCCGGCCCTGCGGGTCGATATTGGCCACACCCAGGCCAGAGGAGTTGCCGCCCCAGGCCTCCAGATGCGCACGGATATGCGCGGCTTTTTCGGGGAAATTGCGTTCCACCCAGCGCAGGAAATAGACCGCGTCGGCATCGTTGTTGCCGGTCACGATTTCCAGCGGCATTTCTTCGGCCACCGCCACCCAGGCACGGTCAATCAACTCGTCCATCGCCGCGCGGGTGCGCATGTGTTCGGTGTCTTCGCCCCGGTGCTTGTCGCCGCGCCCGGCATAGACCAGATGCGAAAGATAGAATTTATCCACGCCCTCGCGGTCGCACAGATCCATCATCGCGGGCAGCTGTTCGGCATTGTCTTCGGTGATGGTGAAGCGCAGGCCCACCTTGACGCCACGCGCCAGCAGTTCGCGCACCCCGCCCAAGGCCGCGTCGAAGGCGCCATCGAGCCCGCGGAACCAGTCGTTCGTGGCCCCGATCCCGTCAAGCGAGATGCCGACATAATCAAAGCCCAGATCGGCGATGCGCCCGGCGTTGTCGGCAGTGATCAGCGTGCCATTCGTGGACAGCGACAGATGCCGGAAGTTCAGCGCCTGCGCCCGCGCCGCCAGATCGAAGAAATCGAAGCGCGACAGCGGCTCGCCGCCCGACAGAATCAGCGCGGGAATGCCGAAGCCCTTCAGATCGTCCAGCACGCCCATCGCCTGTTCGTGGCTGAGCTCGCCCGGGAAATGCGTATCGGCCGAGGTGGTGTAGCAGTGCCGGCAGCGCAGGTTGCAGCGCCGCGTCAGGTTCCAGATCACCACCGGCTTGACCGGGCCGGAGCGGTGGCGCACCGGCGTTGGATGCACGAGTTCGCGCATGTATTGCGTCAGACGGAACATGGTTCAGGCCTCTCCCCGGATCCGCAATCCGGTTTTTTTCAGTATCCGGGTGGAATAGAGGATGTCGTTGCTGCGGCAGGCCGATCCCAGAAGGGTTGCGATTTCGGCGCGTTTGGCCTCGACCTCGTCCTTAGAGGTGCCGTGGATCATCGCGAACAGATTGTAGGGCCAGCCCTCGGCGCGGGGGCGCAGATAGCAATGCGACACGAAATCGAGCGCCCCGACCTGCGCGCCCAGTTCGGTGGCGCGCGCGTCCTCGACATCCCAGACCGACATGCCATTGGCCACCATGCCAAGGGCGTAATGGTTCGGCGCCAGGGCGATGCGCCGGATCACCCCGCTGTCCTGCATGGCCTGCATCCGGGCGATCACCTCGGCCTCGCTCAGGCGGATCTGACGCCCGATTTCGGCATAGGGCGCCGGGACCAGCGGCAGCCCGGCCTGGGTCGCTGCGATGATCCGTCTGTCGCTTGCATCCATTGTCATGCCGATACCCTGAAGCCGATGAAGAACTCTTCGAGCTTCGGGAAGCGGAGCACTTTCAGCCCCGTTTCCCGCTCGATCGCATCGGCCACCGGGGCGATCCCCTCGGGCGTTTCCGCCGCCAGCACGAACCACATGTTCAACCGATGTGTGCGTTCATAATTGTGCGCGACCTCGGGGTGGGCATTGACCAAAGTCATGACCCGTTCGAAATCCGCTGCGGGCACCTGCATCGCGCACAGGCAAAAGGCACCGCCCATCGCGGCCGCATCGTAAAACGGGCCGAAACGCGTGATGGCACCAATTTCGCGCAAATGGCGCAGCCGCTCGATCAGCGCGGTTTCGGACAGGTTCAGCGCGGCGCCGGCCTTGGCGAAAGGATGTTCACCGATCGGAAACCCGTCTTGCAGGGCGTTCAGGATATGGCGATCGCTCGGATCGAGCGCCTCGGGAGGAAGTGGCACACGTCTCATTCGGCGGCCTCCGGGGTGCGGGCGGGGCGGTGGTCGATCTGCGCGCCCGTCTGCTTGAAACACCGCACCGAAAACAGCACCTGCCGTTCGGCGCCGGACAGTTCCGGCAGCGCCGCCGCATCCGCGATCACCCCGGCGGCTTCGGCGCGGGATTTCGCATGGACCATGCAAAACAGCGTATGGTCCCAGTCGGGCGTGCCATGGCGTTCATAGCACAGCGTCACACCCGTTTGGCGCACCAATGCCTGCCCCGCCGCGGCGATCCGTGCATCGGGCAGTTTCCAGACCACCATCGCGTTCGAGCGCCACCCCAGCGCACGATGCCGCACGATAACCCCGATCCGGGTGATGATGCGCGCGGCCAGCAGCGCCTTGATCCGGGCGATGACCTCTTGTGCGCCAAGCCCCAGTTCCGCACCAAGCGCGGCAAAGGGTTCGCTGACCAGCGGCAGCCCTTCGGCCAGGCGTTGCAGCAGCTTGCGGTCTGCGGGCTGCAGCACCGACGTATCGGCGGGCTGATCGAGGCTCAGCGCATGGCGCGGCCCGGCCATCCGAAACCCCAGATCGACGTTGAAGGCGCGTTTCAGCGGAAGCTTGAGCACCCGCAGGCCGCTCTGCGTCTCGATCCGCGCCAGCATCGCCGCAAGTTCATCGGCATCCGCAGCGGTGGCGACAAACCAGATGTTCCAGTGGTGTTCACGCAGATAGGAATGGTTCACGCCAGGCTCGGCCCCGACGATCTGCGCGACTTCCTCGATCCGCCATTCGGGCACCGCCAGCGCGGCCAAAGTCGACACACCCACCGTATTCGGGCGGCATGTCGCCCCGACACGCGCCATTGTGCCGGCGGCACGCAGCCGCGCCAGATCGGCCAGCAATGTCTCCTCGTCACACTCCAGCGCCGCGGCCATCGTGGCGAAGGGGCGTTCGGTCAACGGCAGATCACGCTGCCAGTCATCCAGAATCCGCAGGTCGATCGGGGAAAGAAAGCTCATCGGTCAAAGCCCCATCCGGTGGGCGCGCGCGGTGAAAAAGATCCCCGAGGGGCTTTCGGCCGCGATCTCGCCAATAGGTTTCAGGGTGGTGGTGTCATAGATCACCACCTTGTTTTCATCCCGCACCGAGACCCAGGCCTCGGTGCCGCGTGCGGTGAATTCCATGTGCAAGACGGCCGGGCCCGGCACCATCTCGCCCACGATCTGATGGGTCATGGAATCGATCACCTGCACCGTGTCATTGTCAGGATGGGCAAAATTGACCCAGACCTGCCGACCGCCGGGGCGCGCCATGGCAAAGACCGGCTGGCCATGGGTCTGCGTGCGGCCGGTTTCCTCCAGCGTGCGCGCGTCGATCCACAGCACCTCGTGGTGGTGGATCGCGGGCAGCACGATCTGATCGCCCGCCTTCGCCCAGCCTTCCAGATGGGGCATCTTGTAGACCGGCATTTCCTGCTGGCCGCGCCCGTAATGCGGCAGGATGCGGCGGGCGGTCGGGGTCTCGTCCCACAGGTCGATCGCACTCAGCCCGTCCTCGCCGAACAGCCCGGCGATATAGGTGCGCCCGTCATCGGTGATCAGCGCGTCATAAGGCTCTGCCCCGATGTCGGTCAGCGTGGTCACCTTCGGCTCTGCCCCGGACATGTCGACGATGCGCGTTTCGCCCGTGTCCCAGACCGAGAAGACGAAACGCCGCCCCGGCGCATCTTCAAGCCCAAGCGCCTTGCCGCCCGCCGGGATAGCCGCCACCTGTTCCAGCGTGTCGGCATCGAAGATGTTCACGCCGCCCGGTGCGTAATTGGCCACCGCAACCAGTTTGCCGTCATCGGAAATCGCGCCGCCGATGGAATTGCCTGCCTGCACCACGCGCCCGACGATCTTCTGCGTCAGCAGATCCAGCTTTGTCAGCCCGCCATCGCGCCCGAAGACATAGGCAAAGCGTTCGTCGGGCGAAAACACGAGGCTTGCGTGGCTCAGATCGCCGAACCCCTCGACCCGGGCCAGTGCGGCATGATCGGACTGATCCACGATCAGCACGGACCCGGTCGCGCGCTCAACCACGACGCCCATGTCGCCGGTCGCGCGCAACTCTTGCGCGAGGCCCGGGGTGGCCAGAACAGAGCACATCAGGAAAGCAGCAAGGCGAGTCATTTTTTCACGTCTTTCAGCAGGTAATCGGCAATCCAGTAGGCTTCGGCCTCGGTCATCAGCGGGCGCCAGGGCGGCATCGCGGTATTGGGCACCCCGTCCAGAATGACCGTCGCGATCAGGTCGCGGTCCTGACCGGCCAGCGCCTCGGGGGTCAGCGGGCTGCCCAGGCCGCCCTTGCGCGTCAGACCGTGGCACGATCCGCAATCCTGCAGCACCAGATGTTCCAGCCGCCGGGCATCTGCCGGGCCGACCGCATCCTCCCCGGCGATGGCCGGGGCGGCGAGGCACAGCAGCGCCAGCAGCAGGGCGGCACGATCAGGCATGGGCCGCTGCCCCCATCCGGTCGAGCCAGTCGCCCAGCGGCAGGCCCGCGGGTTCTGCCACGGCCAGCGACACGACGCGACCGACGACAAACAGCACCGGCGCCTCCAGCCCCTCGGCCGCATCCGCCACCTGATCGAGCGGCGCAATCACCCGCCGTTCGCGCGACGTCGTGGCCGAGGCCACCGCCATCGCGGGCGTGGATGCGGGCAGGCCGCGCGCCGTCAGTTCGGCCGCGATCCGCGCCATGTTGGCCGCGCCCATATAGACCACCAGCGTGGTGTCGGGGCTGACCAGGCTGTCCCAGTCCAGATCGAGCGCGGCATCGCGCGCCCGGTGCCCGGTGACATAGCGCACGCCGGTCGCCAGCCCCCGATGCGTCAGCGGCACGCCGGTCGAACAGGCAGCGCCCTGCGCGGCGGTGATGCCGGGAATATATTCATAGCCGATACCGGCCGCGGCCAGTTCCTCGGCCTCTTCCGACCCGCGCCCGAAGATCAGCGGATCGCCGCCTTTCAGCCGCGCCACCCGCAGCCCCTGACGGGCCAGCTCCACCAGAATTTCGTTGATCCGCTCTTGCGGAACGCAGTGATGCCCGGCTTCCTTGCCCACCGCGATCCGCCGCGTGGCGGGCGGGATCAGGGCCATGATTTCGGGGGAAACCAGCCGGTCATAGACCACCACATCAGCGGTCTGCATCCGGTTCAATGCCTTGAGCGTCAGCAGTTCCGGGTCGCCGGGGCCTGCGCCGATCAGGGAAACCTTGCCTGTCTGTTTCATGCGCTTAACTCCGATAGGCGTTCCGGGAAGGGGGGTGGAAGGGGCCGCGCACGGCCCCCTCCGGTTTCGCACAACAAGGGATCAGTAGGTGTCCATCCGGGTGTTCAGCACGTTGAACTTGCCGGTGGGGGTAATCAGACGCGGGTCCTTGATGACCTGCTTCAGCTCCAGCGTCTTGTCGTCGACCACCACGATCGCGCTTTCCTTGTCCTTCGCGTTCCAGACCGAGAACCAGACCTCGGTGCCGTCCTTGTTGAACTCGGGCTGCACGACACGCGGCTGACCGTCGGGGATGCCCGCCCACTCGCCGATCGGCAGGGTGGTGAATTCGGGGTCCGTTTCGGTGTCGCCGGTCATCTTGCTGATGTCGAAGACCGCAACCGAGGACGAGACTTCCGCCTCGGGGTTCAGCGGCGCATCGACATACAGGTGGTTCGACACCGGATGCGTCTTGATGAACAGCGAACCGCCACCCAGCGCAAAGAAGCTGTCGACCAGTTTCCAGGCCTGATCGGGGTGCCCTTCAGGGTCGGTGCCGATCAGCGCGACCGAATCGTCGCCCAGGTGCGAGGTCGCCCAGACCGGCCCGAAGACCGGGTGGGTGAAGTTCGCGCCCCGGCCCGGGTGCGGGGTCTGGCCGCCGGTCTCGATCAGCGCGGTCAGCTTGTCTTCCTTGGTATCGACCACCGCAACCTTGCCGCGCGCGTTCGCCGCCACCAGGAAGTAGCGATGCGTGCTGTCGAAGCCACCGTCGTGCAGGAAGCGTTCTGCCTCGATTTCCACCGTCTTGAGGTTCTTCAGGTCGGTGTAGTCGACCAGCAGGATCTTGCCGGTTTCCTTGACGTTGACGATGAACTCCGGGTTGTAGTGCGACGCCACGATAGAGGCCACACGCGGTTCGGGGTGATACGTCTGCTCGTCATAGATGTTGCCGCGCGTCGACACGATTTTCAGCGGTTCGAGCGTTTCGCCATCCATGATCACATATTGCGGCGGCCAGTAGCTGCCCGCGATCGCGTATTTGTCTTCCCAGCCCTCGAATTTCGAGGTCTCGATCGAGCGCGCCTCGGAGCCGACCTTGATTTCGGCGACCGTCGCGGGGGTTTCCATCCACAGGTCGATCATGTTCACCTTGGCGTCGCGGCCAATCACGAACAGATAGCGGCCCGAAGCCGAAATCCGGCTGATATGCACCGCATAGCCGGTGTCGATGATCGCGCGGATTTCATAGGTTCCGCCGTCGATCAGCGCGATTTGCCCTGCGTCGCGCAGCGTCACCGACATCAGGTTGTCCAGGTCGATGTCGTTCATCTTCTGCGTCGGGCGGTCTTCGGGTTTGACCAGAACCTTCCAGCTGTCCTTCATCTCGGGCATGCCGAATTCCGGCGGCGCCGGCGGATCGAGCATGACATAGCGGGCCATCATGTCCACTTCCTGCTCGCTCAACTCGCCCGAGGTGCCCCAGTTCGGCATCCCCGCGGGCGAGCCGTAGGTGATGAAGCTTTGCACATGGTCATAGCCAAGTTCGCGGGTGATATCGGGGGTCAGCGGCTTGCCTGTCGCGCCCTTGCGCAACACGCCGTGGCAGCCCGCGCAGCGCTGGAAATAGATCGTCTTGGCGGCGTCGTATTCTTCTTGCGTCATCACCGGATCGCCGGGTTTGCGGCCCGGGATCTCGACGCTGATCTCGGCCAGCGTCGTCATCGAAGGCTCGTAGGCCGCAGCCGGACCATCTGCATGAGAGGCAGGCTTGTCCTCGGCCCAGGCGCCGGTAACGCCGAGGGTTAGGGCCAGTGCCGCGCTTGCAAGAAGCGTCTTCCTGGCTTTGTGCGCTTGGGTGTTCATTACGGGAATCTCCGTTCGCTGGTGAGGCAAGCGGACGATGCACGATTCCGTGAGGCCCCCACCTTGACTTTTGTTAATGCGCCTGAGGTTCCGTTTTTTCAGGTTGATAAGGTCCAGTTCGGGTATTCGATGCGTTTCTTCCCGCACCTCTTGTCCCTGACCGCACAGCGTGCGGCACCTGCCGCCCTGATCTTCGGGGCGGTTTTTCTTGCGGCCTGTCTGGGCGCAGTGTCGCAGGCGCACGCCTACCAACTGGGCACACCCACCGCGCATGGCGCAGGCGGCGTGGCCGCCGACGCGATAGAGGCTGCCCGCCCCGATGCCGCGCTTGCCGCACAGATGTTCGGCGTCAGCGGGCCGGTATCGCTCAGCTATTCGGAAGAGGGCGTGCCGGGCTGGACCGTGGTTTCGGCAAAGGGTCAGACGCTGGGCCATATCGGGTCGACCTGGGCGATTGCCGGATCGGTCGGCTATTCGGGGCGCCCGCTGGATGTTCTGGTCGCGGTGGACATGAGCGCGCGGATCGCAGGCGCGCGGCTGATGCGCCATTCCGAGCCGGTGCTGACGCTTGGCATCTCGGATGCGGACATCGCGGCCTTCGTCGGGGGGTTTGCGGGGCTGGATCTGAACGCGCCGCGCGATGCGATGCTGAAACCCGCCGCAGATGTGCCCGATGTGATCGCCCGTGCGACGGTGTCGACCGGGGTGATCCGCGACGGTATCCTGCGCACGGCGCGCACGCTGGCCATCGCGCGCGGGCTGATCGCCGATGGCGCAGGGATCGACCGGATCACCTATGCCCCCGCCGACTGGGCCGACCTGATCGCGCAAGGCGCGCTGGTCGGCGCCCGCCTGTCGATGACCGAGGCCAGCACGCAATTTGCCAATGCCAAGGTGCCGCTACCCACGGGCGACGGGGCCTTCGTGGAATTCTGGGCCGGTATCATCGACCCGCCCACGGTCGGCCAAAACCTGTTGGGCCAGCAACTTTATACGCAATCGGTCGGCGCGCTCGGGCCGCGGGACAGTGCGCTGATCGTGATCTCGCGCGGGCTCTATTCCCACCGCGGCACGGACTGGAAGCGCAACGGCACGTTCGAACGGCTGAGCATCGTGCAGGGCGCGACCCGACATCACCCCGCCGCCACCGACTATGCGCTGGTCAAGCGATTGCAGATCGCGGGTGCCCCCGATGTCAAGGAAATCAGCGTGTTTCGCCTGCCCGGCGATGTCATCGACCCGACGCAGCCGATGCGGATCGAACTGACCGCGACGCGGCCCGCACAGCACGGCGCGGATTTGCAGCTGACACTCGGCGCCGATTATACCCTGCCCGATGTCTGGCGTCTGGCGCCACCCGCGGAACCGGTGCCGCTGTGGCAGGAAATCTGGGCGCGCAAACGCCCGCAGACGATCTTTGTCGGGGTGATGCTGGGGGTTCTGACGCTGATCCTGTTTGCGCAGGAATGGATCGTGCATCGGCCCCGGCTGTGGCGCGGTCTGCGGCTGGGGTTTCTGGGCACGACCCTGCTGGGGCTGGGCTGGGGGCTGAACGGCCAGTTGTCGGTGGTGCAGGTGGTGGCCTTCGTGCAATCGCTGCTGACCGGGTTTCGCTGGGAAACCTTCCTGATCGAGCCGGTGATCTTCATTCTGTGGGCCTTCGTGGCCCTTGGTCTGCTGTTCTGGGGGCGCGGGGTCTATTGCGGCTGGCTGTGCCCGTTCGGCGCGCTGCAGGAATTGCTCAACGTCGCCGCGCGCCGCCTGCGCATCCGTCAGATCGCCGTGCCGCAGGCCCTGCACGAACGGCTTTGGGTGATCAAATACACGCTCTTCGTGGCGATTCTGGCGCTGTCTTTCTATTCGATGCATGACGCGCTGGTTCTGGCCGAGGCAGAGCCGTTCAAGACCGTCGTCTCGCTGCGCTTCCTGCGTGCCTGGCCGTTCGTGCTGTTCGCGCTGGCGTTGCTGACCGCCGGGCTGTTCATCGAGCGGTTCTATTGCCGCTACCTGTGCCCCTTGGGGGCGGCGCTGGCGATCCCGGCGAAACTCAAGATCTTCGACTGGCTCAAGCGGCGCCCGCAATGTGGCCGCGAATGCCGCTATTGCGAAACCCAGTGCACCGTCGGCGCGATCGACCCGCTGGGCCGGATCAACCCGAACGAATGCGTACTGTGCCTGCGCTGTCAGGTGATCCAGCATGACGAGACCGCCTGCATGATCCTCAAGCGCCGCGCCCGCGCGCAGAACGCCGCCAAAGGAGAGACAGCATGACCGCGCTGAAACGTCTGCTGGGCGAAGGGTTTCGCGTCTTCTTTCTGGCCGCGGGCCTATGGGCGGTTCTGGCGATGGCGCTGTGGGCGGTGTCGCTTGGGGCGGGCTGGTCGCTGCCGGGGACGATGGTGCCGCAATACTGGCACGCGCATGAGATGATCTTTGGCTACGGCGGCGCGGCGCTTGGCGGGTTTTTCCTGACTGCGGTGCCGAACTGGACGGGCGCCGCCGCCGCGCGGCATCTGTTCATCGGCACGGTGGCGGGGCTGTGGCTGGCCGGGCGGCTGGCGGTGGCGCTATCGGGCGTGCTGCCAGCCGCGCTGGTGGCCTTGGCCTGCCTCAGTTTTCTGCCGGTGCTGGGCGCCAAGATCGCGACGCAGCTGATCCGCCGCCCGAAACCGCAAAACCTGCTGTTTCTTGTGCTGCTTGCGCTGGTCTGGCTGGGCGAATGGCGGGTGCAGCTCGATCTGCTGGGCCTGCCCTGGGGCGACAGTGCGGCGGGGCTGCGCGCGGGGCTTTACGGTCTTGGCGCGATGATCGCGGTTCTGGGCGGGCGGGTCACCCCGGCCTTCACCCGCAATGCACTGATCCGCCAGACCCTTGCCGATACCGGGACAGAGCCCGCCCCCAAGACCCTGCCCCACACCCGCAAGCCGTTCGATCCGCTGGCGATTTCCCTGTCGATCGCGGTTGTCGTCGCGGTGCTGGCCGGGCTGCCCGATGCGCTGAGCGCGGTGCTGATGCTGGCCTTCGCGCTGGCGCAGCTGCTGCGTATGCGGCACTGGCGCAGCGATTTTGCCTTTCGCCAACCGATCCTGTGGGCGCTGCACCTGAGTTTTCTGGGCCTTGCGCTTGGCTATGCGATAACCGGGTTGGCCCTGCTGGGGATCGGCCCTGAAATCGGCGCGCTGCATGTCACCGCGATTGCCGGCATCGGCGGGATGACCCTGGCGGTGATGAGCCGTGCGACCCTTGGCCATACCGGGCGGCCGCTGATCGCGCCGCGCGCGGTGGTCTGGGCCTATGCGCTGCTGCCGGTGGCCACGGTGCTGCGCTGGATCGCGGCGTTGGCGCCCGATCTGTATCTGCCTGCAATCCTGAGCAGTGCGCTGGCGTGGTGCGTGGCCTTCGGGCTGTATGTCGTGGCGCTGTGGCCGGCCTTCTGGCGGCCCCGTTTGCCGCGCACCGGGGGGTCGCAATGAACCGCCGTCGGTTTCTGTGCCTCGCGGCCGCCGCCGCCACGCCGGTTCTGGCCGAAACCGGCGCGCCCCTGACGCAGGTCTGGCAGGGCACCGCGATGGGCTCGGCGGCGCGGATCACGTTGTCCGGGGTGGAGGGCCCGCGCGCGCAGCGGATATTTGCGCAGATCGCGCGCGAGCTGGACCGGATCGAAGCGGTGTTTTCCCTGCACCGCGACAGCGCACTGACGCGGCTGAACCGCGACGGACGGCTGAACTGGCCGGGCGCGGACATGCTGGCGGTCTTCGCGCTGTCCGACCGGGTGCACCACGCGACCGGCGGTGCCTTCGACCCGACGATCCAGCCACTGTGGCAGGCGCTGGCCCGGGGCCAAGACCCGCAGCCGGCCCGCGCACTGTTGGGCTGGCCCGACATCCGCGTTGCGCAAGACGAAATCCGCCTGCCGCGCCCCGGCATGGCGCTGAGCTTCAACGGCGTGGCGCAGGGCTATGCCGCCGACCGGATCGCGGCGCTGATGCGCGGCGCAGGCCTGCGCGATGTGCTGATCGACACCGGCGAGATTTCGGCCCTGGGCACCCGCCCAGACGGCACGCCCTGGCGCGCGCGGATCGAAACGCCCGCGGGCGCCGCGCTGCGCGACGTGGCGCTGCGCGACCGGGCGCTGGCGGTGTCGGCCCCTTCGGGCACCCGGATCGGACCGCAGGGCACACAGGCGCATATCCTCGACCCGCTGGGGCGGGCCCCGCGCTGGACCCTTGCGGCAGTGGCCGCTCCCTCGGCGGCGCTGGCCGATGCGCTGTCCACCGGGCTGTGCGTGATGGACCGCCCGGCAATCGCAACGGCCCTCGCCGCGCTGCCCGACGCCGAAATTCTGGCACTTATCTGAGCAATCAACCCGGGATTGACTTTCGTTAAGGCGAGTCGGTTCACGGAAATGCGATCAGAATTCCACCGATCAACCGCTCCGAAACAAGGAGAGCGCAATGCGCGAAGTCATGACCAAGAGCATGGCACGCAATATCTTTTATGGCGGGTCACTGTTCTTCATCATCATCTTTGTGGGTCTCTCGGCGCAAAGCCACCTTTACATCCGTTCCACCTCGACCAACGAGGCGACGCTGACCGACTCGGTCAAGGCGGGCAAACGGATCTGGGAAGAGAAGACCTGCATCAACTGCCACACGATCCTGGGCGAAGGCGCGTATTTCGCCCCCGAGCTGGGCAATGTGATGACCCGCTGGGGCGTTGCGCCGGAGGATCACGCCGGGGCGATGGAGTCGCTCAAGGCCTGGATGGACGCGATGCCCACCGGCATCGAGGGCCGCCGCCAGATGCCGCAATTCAACCTGACCGACGAGGAATATCAGAACCTCGCCGATTTCCTGCTTTGGGTTGGCACGATCAACACGCAGGGCTGGCCGCCCAATGATGCGGGCTGAGGGGGACAGATCATGAAATACGAAACACAAAAGATCGCGCTGGCGTATATGGCCGTGGCGCTTGGGCTGTTCCTGATTCAGGTGCTGATGGGTCTGATCATCGGCTGGGTCTATGTGCAGCCCAACTTCCTGTCGGAACTGCTGCCGTTCAACGTGGGGCGCATGCTGCACACCAACGCGCTGATCGTCTGGCTGATTACCGGCTTCTTCGGCGCGGCCTATTTCCTGATCCCGGAAGAGGCCGAGCGCGAAATCCATTCCGCCAAGCTCGCCTATATCCAGCTGGCGATCCTGGTGGTCGGCACGCTGGGTGCGGTCATCACCTATACCTTCAACCTGTTCGAGGGGAACATCCTTCTGGGCAAGGAAGGCCGCGAGTTCCTGGAACAGCCGGTCTGGGTCAAGCTTGGCATCGTCGTCGCCGCGCTGATCTTCCTGTTCAACGTCTCGATGACGGTGCTGAAGGGGCGCAAGACCGCGATCACCAATATCCTGCTTCTGGGCCTGTGGGGGCTGGCGCTGCTGTTCCTGTTCGCCTTCTACAACCCGTCGAACCTGGCGCTCGACAAGGAATACTGGTGGTATGTCGTCCACCTGTGGGTCGAAGGTGTGTGGGAACTGATCATGGCCTCGATCCTGGCCTATCTGATGCTCAAACTGACCGGCGTCGACCGCGAGGTGGTGGAGAAATGGCTGTACGTCATCGTCGCCGCCGCGCTGTTCTCGGGCATTCTGGGCACGGGGCACCACTACTACTGGATCGGGATGCCGGGCTACTGGCAGTGGATCGGGTCGATCTTCTCCTCGCTCGAGGTGATCCCGTTCTTCGCGATGATGGCCTTTGCCTTCGTGATGGTCTGGAAGGGCCGCCGCGACCACCCGAACAAGGCCGCCCTGCTGTGGAGCCTGGGCTGCGCCACGCTGGCCTTCTTCGGCGCGGGTGTCTGGGGCTTCCTGCACACGCTGCACGGGGTGAACTTCTATACCCACGGCACGCAGATCACCGCCGCGCATGGCCACCTTGCCTTCTTCGGTGCCTATGTCTCGCTCAACCTCGCGATCATGTCCTATGCGATGCCGATGCTGCGTGGGCGTGACCCCTACAACCAGGTGCTGAACATGGCCTCGTTCTGGCTGATGTCGGGCGGCATGACCTTCATGACCTTTACCCTGACCTTCGCGGGCACGGTGCAGACCCATATGCAGCGCGTTCTGGGCGAAGGCTTCATGGATGTGCAAGACCAGCTGTGGGTGTTCTACGTCATGCGCTTCGGCTCGGGCGTGGCGGTTGTGCTGGGCGCGATCCTGTTCATCTATGCCCTGGCCTTCCCGCGCCGCGAAGTCGTGACGCCCGGCCCGGTCGAACGCACGCGCATGGTCAATGACCCCGACCACATGGCCGCGGAGTGACCCCGATGAACGCACATACCAGCATGGAGGGGGCCGACGCCCCCTTCTACCTGCCCCAGGGCGATGAATGCGGCATCTTCACCGCCGCGGCCAGCGCCAACCTGCCGGTGCTGCTCAAGGGGCCCACGGGCTGCGGCAAGACCCGCTTCGTGGCGCATATGGCCGCGCGGCTGGGGCGCCCGCTTTATACCGTGGCCTGCCATGACGACCTGTCCGCCGCCGATCTGATCGGGCGTTATCTGCTCAAGGGCGGTGAAACCGTCTGGGTCGACGGGCCGCTGACCCGCGCGGTGCGCGAAGGCGCGATCTGCTATCTCGACGAGGTGGTCGAGGCGCGCAAGGATGTGACCGTCGTGCTGCATCCGCTGACCGACGATCGCCGCATTTTGCCGATCGACCGCACCGGCGAAGAACTGCAGGCGGCGCCGGGGTTCATGCTGGTTGCCAGTTACAACCCTGGCTACCAGAATATTCTGAAAACCCTGAAACCATCGACGCGGCAACGGTTTGTCGCGCTGGAATTCGATTTTCCTGGCGCCGCGCATGAAACCCATGTCGTCGCGCGCGAATCCGGGCTGGGCGAAGACCGGGTGAAACCGCTGGTGCGTCTGGCGGGCAAGCTGCGCGCGCTGAAAGGTCAGGATCTGGAAGAGGGCGTGTCGACCCGTCTGGTCGTCTACGCCGCCACGCTGATCGCGCAGGGCATGCCGGTCGAGCGGGCGATCAATGCCGCGATGATCGAACCCTTGTCCGACGACGAGGATGTGAAACGCGGGCTCCGCGATCTTGTAACGGCCATTTTCGGGTGAGGCCGGCCGTGACCAGGATCGACTTCGAGCCATGGGAACCCGAAGAAAGCGTCGGGAAACTGTGGCACGCCCTTGCCAGCCGTCTTGATGCCCCAGAGGCGTATGACGGAGCCCGTGTCGACCTTGCAGAGGTCGGCGGACGGCTGGCAGTCTTTTTCCGTGCATTGGGGGGCGGGGCATCGTGCGAAATCCGCCCCGTTTCGGAAGAGGTCAGCCGACACCGGCTGTCCTTTCTGCGCCGCCTCGGCACCGAGGCGGAAACCATTCCCCGCGCCAGTTTCGACGGAGAGGCGCTGCGCCTGCCCGCCTCGCTGGCGCTGTATCCTGCGCGCGAGGCCAATGCCGCCGCCTATGTCTGGCTGGCGGCGATTGCCACGCAGGCCCCCGCCACCGCCACGGCGCCGCAAGATCCGTTGCAGGCCGATCTGGCGCATCTGCATCATGCCCGCGCGATGGTCGCCGCCACCCTGACCGAGGCGCCGGGATTTGCCAGCCTGTATGCCGATCTGTGCGCCGCGCTGCTGGTATTGCGCCCCACGCCCGCCCTGCCCGCCGCAGAGGCCGCGGTCGAGGCGATGATCCGCGCCAGTCTGGGCGATGACGCACCGCTGCCGCCACTTGCGCAAACCTATGAGGACGCGCTGGCGCAGGGCCACTGGGCCACGCTGCAGGCGCCGCGTGGCTATCAACCGGCGCGGCCGGTGCCGCTGTGGCCCGATCTGCGGGGCCGCCAGACATCGGCAAAGGACACGGTTGAAACCCGCCCGGCCGAGGGCTCGACCGAGGAAAACACCAGCGACAAGACCCATCGCGCGCGCCGCCGCAAGGCCGATCAGATCGAACGGCGCGACAGCTTCATCCTGCACAAGTTCGAGGCGATCCTCAGCTGGGCCGAATTCATCAACCTCAACCGCCGCGTCGATGACGACGACCCCGACAGCGCCAAGAAAGCCGCCGACGATCAGGACGAAATCGGGCTGGGGCAGGTGTCCAAGGCGCCGGCCACGCGGCTGAAGCTGCATCTGGATCTGGCGCCCGAGGATGTGGATCGCGAACGGCTGTCGGGCCGCTTCCTGTACCCGGAATGGGATGTGCGCACCGGGGCCTATCTGGCCGATCACTGCTGCGTTCTGGCCAGCCCGGCCGCACCCAGCCCCGACGCCCCCACCTTTCACACCGATCCGCAGGCCGCCCGCCGCATCCGCGCCGTGAAGCGCCAGTTCGAGGCGCTGCGCCCCGGGCGGGTCAGCACCGCGGGCCATCTGGATGGCGACGATCTGGACATGGAGGCCGCGGTGCGCGCGCAGGTCGAACTGGCCGCCACCGGCACCGCGCGCGATCGGATCTGGCGCCAGACCCGGCCGCAAAAGCGCGATCTGGCGGTGTCGATCCTGCTGGACGTATCGCGATCGACCGAAAGCGCGGTCTCGGGGCGCGCCGTGATCGACATCGAACGCGAGGCGCTGGCGGCGCTGGCCTGGGGGCTGGACGCCTGCGGCGACGATTTCGCGATCCATGCGTTTTCGTCGCTCAAGCGCGACCGGGTCTATATGCTCGGCTGCAAGGAATTCGGCGAGCCGATGGGCGCCGGCGTCGAAAGCCGCATCGCCGCGCTGCGCCCCGGCTTTTATACCCGGCTGGGCGCCGCGATCCGCCATGCCTCGGCCGATCTGGCGGGGCAGGCGCGCAAGCGGCGCCTGCTGCTGGTCATCACCGACGGCAAGCCCAACGACCTGGACCATTACGAGGGCCGCCACGGCATCGAAGACAGCCGCATGGCCGTGCAAGAGGCCCGACGCGCCGGCCAATCGGTGTTCGGCATCACCATCGACCGCGAGGGCAAGGCCTGGTTTTCCCGGATCTTCGGTCGGGGCGGGTTTGCGGTGATCCCGCACCCCGACCGGCTGAGCGCGGCGCTGCCGGAAATCTACCGCCAACTGGTGGGCGCATGAGCACACCCGAGCACCACCCTGAACTGCATCCGCTCGATCAGTTGCCCGGCGATCTGATGATGTGGGTGCTGATTGTCTCCGAACTGCTGGTGTTCGGCGCGGGGCTTGCGGCCTTTCTGGGGGTGCGGATCACCGACCCGGCGGGCTTTGCCGCCGCGCAGGACCATCTGCATCGCACCGCCGCCGGGATCAACACGCTGGTTCTGGTCACCTCGGGCTTCTTCGCGGCCCGTGCCCTGCGCGCGGCCGAGGCGGCAAATCCCGCGCGCACCCGGCTGTGGCTGGCCGCCGCCGCCCTGCTGGGCGGGGTGTTTCTGGCAATCAAGGGGATGGAATACGCCGAAAAGGCCCGTCAGGGCATCGGGATCGAGACCGACACATTCTTCACCTTCTATTACCTGCTGACCGGGTTTCATGCCGCCCATGTGGTCGCGGGGATCGTGATTTTGGGGCTGGTGGGCATCCGCTGCGCGCCGCGCACGGTCGAGGTTGGCGCCGCCTTCTGGCACATGGTCGATCTGGTCTGGGTGCTGCTGTTTCCCGTGATCTATCTGCTGAGGTAAGCATGCATCCCGACACCATCACCCGCGCCTGGATCTGGCTGGTGGCGCTGTCGCTCGGCTCGACCGCGATTGCGGCCACGGTCAGCGCGGGGCAGGTTTCGGGGCCGGGTGTGACGCTGGCGGGAAGTGCGATCCTGGCGCTGGCCTGGGCCAAGGCGCGGATCATTCTGGCGCGCTATCTGGGGCTGGCGCAGGCGCCGTTCTGGCACCGCGGGTTTTCCGTGGTGCTAGGGCTTTACTGTATCATCCTGCTGGGGCTTTACCTGATCGGCTGAGGCTCAGGCCTTGGTCCAGGCCATCGCAGGGTCTTCATCGGCATAATCTCGCAGCACGGCGATGTCGTCGATCACCGCCACGTTCTGACGAATCCGCACCCCCTGATCGCGCAGCTTGGCGAAAGCGCGGCTCAGGCTTTCGGGTTTCATCCCCAGACGTCCGGCGATCAGCACCTTGTCATAGGGCAGCACCACCTCGCAGGCGCCTTCCGCGCAAGACGCCAGATCCAGCAGGAATTCGGCCACGCGCTGCGCACCGGTCTGCGCCTTGAGCTGTTCGATCTGCGATACCAGACGGTGCAGATGCAGGAAGGTCGCGGACAGCAGCGAAACTGCCAGCTCGGGTTCCTCGCGGATCAGCCGCACGATCACATCCGCCTCGATCCGCACAAGCGTGCAATCTGTCGCACATTCGGCCGAGACCGGGTAGGGATCGGATTTGAAGGCCACCGCCTCGCCGAAACTGTCGCCACGGGTAAAGACGCCCACCACCGCCTCGGCCCCATTGGGCGCGATGCGATAAAGCTTCACCCAGCCTTCGGCCACGATATAGATCGCCGTCGCGGTTTCGCCTTGCAGGAACACCGTTGCGCCCCGGTCCATCGTGCGCAGCCGGGCGTGCGCCATGATGCGTTCCAGCGCCGCTTCGGGAACGTTCGACAACAGCAACGACTGCCGGACAACGGGCTGAAGTGCATGCACCATGGGAAAGACCTCTCGCATCAAACCTTTGGCAAGGGTCACATCCTTTGTTCCCTGCGCGCGACACCCCGACGTTGCGATGTGGTGCCCGGCATGGTTATCGCCCGATATGGAACGCACTGCAAGCTGCGGCGTTCCCGCGGGCGGGAAAGGTCCGGCGCGGCAGCCTTGGAATAGCGGTCATGCGCAAACCGCCCCTTGGAATGCTGCACTGCAGCGATATGTAGACGCCGGGGAGGATCACACGACAGGAGGCTGTAGATGGCACAGATTGCGCCGCTTGCCGACCCCCTTGAGGGCGCCCCGCGTCCGGTTGATCCGCTACCCGATCCGCCGCGCCCGCGCGCGCGGCGCTGGCCCCATGCCCGGCTGGGCCGGGTTCTTGCCCCGTTCTGGCATCTGGGCGACCACCCGCCCGCACAATCGGCCGGGGCGGTTCCGATCAACGCGCTGGCCCCGTCCGACATCGGCTTGCTGATCGTGCATTATGCCCTGCTGGGCGCCGAGGACCGTAAGGCCCGGTTCCGCAGCAACCTGAGTTTCAGCGCACTCAGCCACCGCTATCACACGCTCGACTGGGGCGCGTTCCGCTTTCTGGGCGCGCGTGTCGGGCAGCGTCTGGTCGCGGTGGCCGAACTGGCCCCGCTGCCCGACGGTATCGGGCCGGGGCGTGAACTGGCGCTGTCGGTTCTGGGGCCGTGGCAACACAGCGGAATTGGCGAACGGCTGATGCAGGCCGCGATGCGCTTCGTCTGCACCGAGGAACGCCAGCCGCTGATGCTGTTCGTGCGCCCGGACAACAAGCCGATGGTGCGGCTGGCACGCAAACTGGGCGGCGCCTGTCAGGCCGAGAATGGCGATTACAGCTTCGTCTTCCCCGCCGCCTGAGCGGATCGGGCGGGGCCTGCGCGGCCCCGCCCGTCCATCTTAGCTTTGCAGATCCATCGTGCGCGCCTGATCGCGCAACACGAATTTCTGCACCTTCCCGGTCGAGGTTTTCGGCAGCGCGCAGAACACCACGCTTTTGGGCGCCTTGAAATGCGCCATGTTCTGACGGCAGAAGGCGATCAGCTCGGCCTCGGTCACGCTGGCACCAGCGCGCAGCGTCACGAAGGCGCAGGGGGTCTCGCCCCAGCGTTCATGCGGGCGGGCGACCACGGCGGCCTCCATCACATCGGGGTGCTTGTAAAGCACGTCCTCGACCTCGATCGACGAGATGTTCTCGCCGCCCGAAATGATGATGTCCTTCGAGCGGTCCTTCAGCTCGATATAGCCATCGGGATGCATGACACCCAGATCGCCCGAGGCGAACCAGCCACCCTCGAAGGCTTCGTCGGTGGCGGTCGGGTTTTTCAGATAGCCCTTCATCACGTTGTTGCCGCGCATGAAGATCTCGCCGATCGTCTCGCCATCGGCGGGCACCGGCTGGCGCGTTGCCGGATCGCCCACCATCAGCCCCTCGGCCGCCAGGTTGCGCACGCCCTGCCGCGCCTTCAACCGGGCGCGTTCGGCCGGGCTTTGCACATCCCATTCGGGGTGCCAGGCGCAGGTCACCGCCGGGCCGTAGGTTTCGGTCAGACCGTAGCCGTGGGTCACGTCAAAGCCCAGAGCCTCCATCTTCTCGATGATGATCGCGGGCGGCGGCGCGCCGCCGGTCAGCACCTTGATCCCGGTCTGCAACCCGTCCTTCATCTCTGCGGGCGCGTGCACCAGCATCGCCAGAACCACGCTCGCGCCGCAGAAATGGGTCACGCGCTCTTGCTTCATCAGCCGCAGGATCGGCTCGTCGCGCACCGCACGCAGGCACACGACCGTGCCCGCCGCCGCCGCGATCGTCCAGGGGAAGCACCAGCCGTTGCAATGGAACATCGGCAGCGTCCACAGGTAAACCGGGGTTTCCCCCATCTGCCAGGTCGCAATGTTCGACAGCGAGTTCAGATGCGCGCCGCGATAGTGATAGACCACGCCCTTCGGGTTGCCGGTGGTGCCCGAGGTGTAGTTCAGGCTGATCGCATCCCATTCGCTGGCGGGCGGCGACCACTGAAACGCCGGGTCGCCCGCCGCAACCAGTTCGTCATAGCTGTGCTGCCCGATCCGGCGACCACCGTCATAGCTCGGGTCCAGAATGTCGATCACCAGAATGTCGCGCCGCCCCGAGATATGCACCGCGCGTTCGGCCACTTCGGAAAATTCCGGGTCGACCAGGAAGACCTTGGTTTCCGCATGCGTCAGGATGAAGGCGATCGCCTCGGCATCCAGACGGGTGTTGATGGCGTTCAGAACCGCCCCCGCCATCGGCACCGCGAAATGCGCCTCATAGATTTCGGGGATATTGGTGGCGATGATCGAGACCGTATCGCCGGCCCCGATCCCGCGCGCGGCCAGCGCACTGGCAAAGCGGCGGCAACGGTCATAGGTTTCTGCCCAGGTGCGGCGCACGTCGTTATAGACGACCGCGGTGCGCTGCGGAAAGACCGTCGCGCTGCGCGCCATGAAGCTGACCGGGGTCAGCGGCACATAGTTGGCCGGGTTCTGGTCGAGCCCGATATCATAGATGTTGTGTTTCATCCGGTTACTCCTCCTGAGGCGTGCTGTATCTTTCACCGCACGGCTGTATTTGCATGTGAAACGTCACGTCCTGAGCGGTTTTCCCGTGCGCAGCATGTGACCGATCCGCGCCAGCGTCAGCGGATCGCGCGCCAGCGCCATGAAGGCCGCCCGCTCCAGCACCCGCATCGCGTCTTCGTCGATCTCGGCGCCCGGGGTGGCCTCTGCCCCGCCGGTCAGCACCGTGGCAATGGTCGCCGCCACGGACAGATCGGCCGCAGACAGATCACCCGCGGCATGGCGCGCCTGCAACGGCGCCAGAAGCGTGTCTGCCGCCTCTGCGCCTGCCGTGTGCAAAGACACCGGCGCGGGCGGGGCGTAGCCCGCGATCAGGCTTTCGGCCAGCGCGACCGCAGTGTCGAACGTATCGCCGGGATGCATGACCACCGGGCTGTCAGGCGCCAGCAGCCCCAGCGCCACGGCCTCGCGCGCCGAATCCGCAGGGCGCTTCAGACGCAGCGCCGCGAAGGCGTGCTGCAACTCGCCCCGGGCATCCCCATGGGCCTGCGCCCGCGCCAGAAGCCGCGTGCAGCCGCCCCAGGCCGGCAGCAGGCCCACCGCATATTCGGGCAGCGACAGTTTTGCCTCGGCATGGGCCACGCTGGCCGAACAATGCAATGTCAGCTCGCAACCGCCGCCAAGCGCCAGCCCGCGCAGGGCCGCCACCACCGGAACCGGCGCTGCGCGCAGCCCGGCATAAAGCCCCTGGCCGCGGGCCACGAAGGCCTCCAGCGCGGCCCAGTCGCCCGCCTCGATCAGCGCGGCCATCGCCGCCAGATTGGCCCCGGCCGAAAATGCGCGCGGATCGTGATTGCCGATCACCAGCGCCCGGATACGCCCGCCCACGCAGTCCAGCGTGGTCGCGATCATGTCGAGCGCGCCGCTGTCGATCGCGTTCATCTTGGTGCGCAGTTCCAGACAGGCGATGCCATCGCCCAGATCCCACAGCGCGGCCGAGGCATTCTCGGTAATCGACGACGCCCGGGCCTTGGCCTGTGCCAGCCGATCCTGCGCCGCCGAGGCAAGACCCGGGGTCGCAGGCGTGCGGGTCAACCCGGCGTCCAGCGCGGCCAGGCCCGCATCGCTCAGCCCGTCGCGGATCTTGAAGGGCCCGCGACGCCACGCATAGCCCAGCTCCATCGCCACGTCGATGTCGGCCGGGCGGTCGGCGATGGCCTCTGCATGATCCTGCGCATAGCGCAACACCGTGCCCAGCACCGCGCGGGCATAGGCGCCAAGCGCGGTCTGGTCTGCCAGCAGCGCCTCCAGATCACGGCCGCCGCCGGGCAGATTGGCCGCACCAAATCCGGTAAGGGCCATGTAATCGCCCGTCGCCGGGTCGATCACCTGCATCTGCCCGTCCGCGCCCTTGCGGTAGAACCCGGCCCCCGCCTTGCGCCCGAACCGCCCCGCGGCGATCATCGCCTGCACCAGCGCCAGTCCCGGCAGATCGAAACGGTTGATTGTGTCATCCGCCGGCAGCGCCTGCATCAGCGAGCCCCAGATCGACGGGATCATGTCGATACCCACCAGATCGGCCAGCCCGAAGACGCCGGTGCGCGGCACGCCGAACGCCTGATGCACCGCATCCGCCTGTTCGATGCTGACCCCCAGGCGGATCGCCTCGACCATCGCCACCGACATCCAGGTGCAGCCGATCCGGTTTGCGATGAAGCCGGGCGTGTCGCGGCACGCGATCGTGGTCTTGCCAAGCGCCATGCGCCCGGCCTGCGCGGCGAACCCGACGGCGGGGCTGCCCGCCGGGGCGACCAGTTCCAGCAGCGCCATGTGACGGGGCGGGTTGAAGAAATGGCTGATGATGAAGGCCTCGGCAAAGGCGGGGCGGCGGCCTTCGATCAGCGCGGCGCGCGGGATCGTCGAGGTGTTCGACGACACCACCGCGCCGGGTTTCAGCAACGGCTCGATCCGGGCGTAGAGGTCGCGCTTGACGGCAAGGTTCTCGATCACCGCCTCGATGATCCAGTCGGCCTCGGCCAGACGCCCCAGGTCATCTTCGACATTGCCCGCCCGCACCAGCGCGACCGGGTCCGCACCCATGAAACCGCCTGCCTTGATCTGATTGGCAATCCCCGCTTCGGCCCGGGCATTGCGGGCCTCGGGGGCGGGAATGTCCAGCAAATCAACGCTGACCCCGGCATTGGCGAATTGCGCGGCGATGCCCGCGCCCATGCTGCCCGCGCCGATCACCGCCGCCCGCAGACAGCCCGTTTGCGCAACGCCCTCTGCCAGTCTTACCGCCGCCATTACCGCACCTCCGGCATCGTCACGGCAGTCGTGCCGTGACTTGCAGGATTTTCAACGATCAGGACATCGGTTCTCATTTGTATCTCTCGTTTCTTGGGAGGAGGAAATCATCATTTCGCCAGCACATAGCGGCCCGGGGCATCCTCGATGACCTTCAGGCCACCTGTGCCGGGCTGGCGTGCAGGCACGCGCGGCGCGCCATCATGTGCGTCGATCCATTCGGCCCAGACCGGCCACCACGAGCCGGAATGCTGGGTTGCACCCGCCAGCCATTCATCCGGGGTGGCGGGGTAATCGTCGCGCAGCCAGTAGCCGTATTTCGGACGGCCCGCAGGCGGGTTGATCACCCCCGCGATATGGCCCGAGCCACCCAGCACGAATTTCACCTCGCCGCTCAGCAACCCCGTCGTCGGGTAGATCGAGGTCCAGGGCGCGATGTGATCTTCCTTCGTGGCCAGCACGAAACAGGGCACCTCGATCTTCGACAGATCAATCGGCGTGCCGTCCAACGTCAGATGCCCGGGCTTGCGCAACCCGTTCTCGATGTAGATCTTTTCCAGATACCACAGCAGCATCGCAGCGGGCAGGCGGGTGCTGTCGGCGTTCCAGAACAGCAGATCGAAGGCCGGGGGCTTTTGCCCCATCAGGTAGTTCATCACATGGAACGACCAGACCAGATCGTTCTCGCGGATCATCGAGAACATGTCCTGCAAGTGGTGGTTTTCCAGATAGCCGGTCTCGGCGGTATGGGTGCGCAGCGCGGCCAGCTGATCGCGGTCGATGAACACGCCGATCTCGCCGACATTGGTGAAATCGACCATCGTCGCCAGCGTGGTGGCGGTGGCGATCCGCTTGTCGCCGCGCGCCGCCAGCCAGGCCAGCGTCGCCATCACCAGAATCCCGCCGATGCAGAAGCCCAGAATGTCGAACTGCTTTTCGCCCGTGGCCTTCTGCATCGCATCCAGCGCGGCCAGCGGCCCGAGCTTCATGTAATCCTCGAAGCTCATCTGCGCGTGCTCGCGCGTCGGGTTCACCCAGGAAATCAGGAACACCGAATGCCCCTGTTCCAGCATGAACTTCACCAGCGAATTATCGGGGCGCATGTCGAAGATATAATATTTGTTGATCCACGGCGGCACGAACAGCAGCGGGCGCTTGCGCTGCGTTTCGGTCTGCGGATCGTATTGGATCAGCTGCATCAGCGCGTTTTCATACACCACCTTGCCCGGCGTCACCGCCAGATCGCGGCCCACGACAAAGGCCGCCGCATCGTTGGTGTTGATGTCCAGACGCCCCTCGCCGCGTTCCAGATCCTCGACCAGGTTGCGCAGCCCATCCAGCAGGCTCTGGCCTTCGGTTTCCAGCAGACGGTCGCGCGCCGCCGGGTTCAGCGCCAGAAAATTCGTGGGCGCCAGCGCGCTCAGCATCTGCCGGGTGTAGAATTTCACCCGCAGGCTGTCCTTGGTGCCTTCGGGCAGCAAAGACAGGAAGTCTTCGGTCGCGCGTTCCAGCGCCAGATGGCTGTCGCGCAGACCGCGGTTCACCGGGTCGGCATTCCAGCGCCGGTCGCGAAACCGCTTGTCGGCGACCTTTTCGCCCTCGCCGGTCCAGGCATTCGCCCAGGCCTTGCCCCAATCGAGCCAGAACCGTTGCATGTATTCCAGCGATTCAACCGGCCGTTCCCAGATCGCAGGCAGGGCGCGCAGATAGGCCTCGGCCACGCCGCGATAATCGACGATCGAGAAATCCGCGCCCGAGATCTTGGCGCTTGCCGTCTCTTGCGCGCGCTGCATCACCGTCTGCAGACGGGTCATCAATTCCATGAACTCTGCCGCGTGTTGCGCCAGCGTCTCGGGGTCCATCTGTCCTTTACCGGGGGTCATCGTAGGCTGATCGTTCATTGGGGGCTCCTCCCTGAAACTGTCGCTCACATCATCAGATGAACCGGGACCATTGCACCGCGCCCTCGTCATCGGAGGGCGCGGTGCGTTCGATCAGTGCGCCACCCCCAGATCGGCGGGGCTCAGCGCCAGAATGGTCTCGGCACCCTGCGTCACCTGAGCATGCAACGCCTGCGCCTGCGGGAAAACCTGCGTTCTGTAGAATTCTGCAATTCGCAGTTTCGAGCGCAGGAATGCCGCAGCGTCACCGGCGTCGATTCGCGCCTGCGCCGCCAGCGCCGCATCCGCCATGGCCCAGGCGCCCAGGCAAATGCCCGACAGCTCCAGCATCGCAGCGGCCGCGGCCTGCGGCAGCAGCGCGTTGCGCGCCCCGCTGTCCAGCAGCCATTGCGTCGCGCTGTCCAGCATGTCGGCGGCCTGGCCCACCATCGCTGCCTGCGCGGCCCAATCCAGCGCATCGCCCGTGGCCGTCGCCAGCCGCTCCTGCGTCGCGCGCAGATCAGCGATCAGTTCGGCCATTGCCCGGCCCTTGTCGCGCGCAATCTTGCGCCCGATCAGATCCAGCGCCTGAATGCCGGTGGTGCCTTCGTAGATCGTGGTGATCCGGGCATCGCGCAGATGCTGTGCCGCGCCGGTTTCCTCGATATAGCCCATGCCACCATGCACCTGCACCCCCAGCGAGGCCGAGACATTGCCCATCTCGGTGGACCAGCCCTTGACCACCGGGATCAGCAGATCAAGCCGCCGCTGTGCCTTGGCCGCGGTCTCGGCATCGGGGCTGCGACTGGCGACATCCGCCGCCGCCGCCGCGCGATAGGCCAACACCCGTGCGGCCTGCGTGCGCGCCTTGATCAGCCCCAGCATCCGCCGCACATCAGGGTGCGCGATGATCGCGACCGACCCTTCGACCCCGGCCTGACCGCCCTGCTTGCGCTCGGCTGCATAGGCCACGGCGTGCTGGCCCGCGTGCTCGGCAATGCCGATGCCCTGCAGACCCACGCCCAGACGCGCGCTGTTCATCATCGCGAACATGTATTGCAGGCCCTGATGCGGCTGCCCCACCAGATAGCCGATCGCCCCGCCATTGTCGCCAAAGGCCAGCGTGCAGGTCGGGCTGGCGTGGATGCCCAGCTTGTGCTCGATCGAGACGCAGCGCACATCGTTGCGCGCGCCAAGGCTGCCATCCGCGTTCACCATGAACTTCGGCACCACGAACAGCGAGATCCCCTTCACCCCCGCCGGTGCATCGGGCAGACGCGCCAGCACCAGATGGATGATGTTCTCGGCCATGTCATGTTCGCCGTAAGTGATGAAGATCTTCTGCCCCGAGATCCGGTAATGCGCGCCCTCCGGCACGGCCTTCGAGCGGATCGCCGCCAGATCGGACCCGGCCTGCGGTTCGGTGAGGTTCATCGTGCCGGTCCAATGGCCCGAAACCAGATGCTCCAGATAGGTCTGCTGCAGGCTTTCATCGGCATAATGCGAGATCGCCTCGATCGCGCCCTGGGTCAGCAACGGGCACAGCTGGAACGCCGTATTCGCACCGTTGAACATTTCCTGAATGCAGGCGTTCACGGCGGCGGGCAGGCCCATGCCGCCATGTTCGGGCGCGGCGGTGGGGCTGTTCCAGCCCATCTCGACCAGTTGGCGATAGGCCTCTTTCCAGCCCGCGGGCGTGGTGACCTGCCCCGCGTCAAAGCCCAGACCGGCCGCGTCGCCCGTGGGGTTGAGCGGCGCCAGAACCTCGCCCGCGAATTTCGCGGCTTCTTCCAGAATCGCCGAAACCGTGTCGGGCGTGGCATCCTCCAGCCCCGGCAGGGCCGACAGATCGGCCAGACCGCACAGCTCTTCGAGCACGAAAACCATGTCTTGCAACGGTGCCTGATAGCTCATCTCTGCTCTCCTGCGATCAGATTTTCTGGGTCAGTTCCGGGACAGCCTGGAACAGGTCTGCGACGAGTCCGTAGTCTGCGACCTGGAAGATCGGGGCTTCTTCGTCCTTGTTGATGGCGACGATGATCTTGCTGTCCTTCATCCCCGCAAGGTGCTGGATCGCGCCCGAGATGCCGCAGGCGATGTAGAGCTCCGGCGCCACGACCTTGCCGGTCTGCCCGACCTGCCAGTCGTTCGGTGCAAAGCCCGAATCCACCGCCGCGCGCGACGCGCCGACAGCGGCGCCGAGCTTGTCGGCCAGGCCCGCGATCAGTGCGAAATCGGCCTCGCTGCCCACGCCGCGGCCGCCCGAGACCACGATCTTCGCCGAGGTCAGTTCCGGGCGGTCGGAGGCCGCCACCTTGTCCTCGACCCAAGTGCTCAGGCCCTTGTCGCCGACCGCAGCCGCGGCCTCGACCGGGGCCGAACCGCCCGCGCCCGCCGCCTCGAAAGCCGTCGCGCGGATCGTGGCAACCTTGATCTTGTCCGAGGATTTCACCGTCTGGATCGCGTTGCCCGCGTAGATCGGGCGCTCGAACGTGTCGGCATCGACCACGCCGATCACATCCGAGATCACCATCACATCCAAGAGCGCGGCCACGCGCGGCAGCAGGTTCTTGGCATCGGCCGTCGCCGGGGCCACGATATGGGTGAAGCCACCGGCGAGCGACACGACCAGATCGGCCAGCGGCTCGGCCAGGCCATGCGCATAAGCCGCGTCATCGGCGGTCAGCACCTTGGCCACGCCATCGAGCGCCGCGAACGGCGCCGCATCGACGCCCGCACCGGCCACCAGCACCGTCACCGGGCCCATCTTCTTGGCCGCGCTCAGCGCCTTGGCGGTCGCGTCGAGGCTGTTCACTTCAGCAATCAGAAGAACCGACATCACAGAACCCCCGCGTCTTTCAGTTTCGCCACCAGCTCGTCGACCGAGCCCACCTTGATGCCAGCCGAACGGCCCGCCGGTTCGGCGGTTTTCACGACGCTGAGGCGCGGCGTGACATCGACGCCGTAATCGGCCGCGGTCTTTTCCTCGAGCGGTTTTTTCTTGGCTTTCATGATGTTGGGCAGCGAGGCATAGCGCGGCTCGTTCAGGCGCAGGTCGGCCGTCACGATCGCCGGCAGCTTGACCGAGATCGTCTGCAACCCGCCATCGACCTCGCGCGTCACTTTCGCGCTGTCGCCGGCAATCTCGACCTCGGAGGCAAAGGTCGCCTGACCCCAGCCCAGCAGCGCCGCCAGCATCTGGCCCGTCGCGTTCATGTCATTGTCGATCGCCTGCTTGCCCGCGATCACCAGGCCGGGGGCCTCGTCAGCCACCACTTTCGCCAGGATCTTGGCCACCGCCAGCGGCTCGATATCCTGATGCACGTCATCGGCGGCCACCACCAGGATCGCCCGGTCCGCGCCCATCGCCAGCGCCGTGCGCAGCGTTTCCTGCGCCTGTTTCACGCCAACCGAAACCACCACGATCTCGGACGCGGCGCCCTTCTCTTTCAACCGGATCGCCTCTTCAACGGCAATCTCGTCGAACGGGTTCATCGACATCTTTACGTTCGCAAGATCGACACCGCTACCGTCCGCCTTCACACGAACCTTCACGTTATAGTCGATCACGCGCTTGACCGGGACCACGATTTTCATCGGTTGAGACTCCATTCAAAGGCAGTGCGCCGGGCCCGAAGGCCCGGCGTCAGATCAGAAAGAGCGGCGGATGAAGGCGCGCAATTCGCCCACCACACCGCGCCGGAAAGACAGCACACAGGTCACGAAGATCACCCCCAGCACCACTGGCACCCAGGCCGCGAACGGCCCCGAGGCGAGGTAGTTCTGCAGCGCGATGATGATACTGGCGCCGACCGCGGGCCCCGCGATGGTGCCAAGGCCGCCCAGCAGGGTCATCAGCACGACCTCGCCCGACATGTGCCAATGCGCATCGCTGAGCGAGGCAAGCTGGAACACCACAGTCTTCGTGGCCCCCGCCAGACCCGCCAGCGTTGCCGACAGCACAAAGGCCAGCAGCTTGTAGCGTTCGATGTCATAGCCCAGCGAACGCGCGCGATCTTCGTTATCGCGGATCGCGCCCAGCACCTGACCGAAGGGCGAATGCACGGCGCGCGCGATCAGCAGGAAGCCGCCCAGACAGATCGCCAGCACGAAGAAATACATCGTGCGGTCGTTGCTCAGGTCGAACATGCCCAGCGCCATGCCGCGCGGCACACCCTGCAACCCGTTTTCACCGCCGGTGAAGGGCGCCGAGATGAAGAAGAAATAGGCCATCTGCGCCATCGCAAGGGTGATCATCGCGAAATAGATCCCCTGACGGCGGATCGCCAGCAGGCCGATCGCCAGCCCCAGCAGGCCTGCGCCCGCAGTGCCCGCCAGAATGCCCAGTTCGGTGGGCAGCCCCCAAGCCTTGAGCGCGTGGCCGGTGAAATAGGCCGCGCCGCCGAAGAACGCCGCGTGACCGAAGCTCAGCAGCCCGCCATAGCCTAGGATCAGGTTGAAGGCCGAGGCGAACAGCGCAAAGCACAGCAGCTTCATCAGCAGCACGGGATAGACCACGAAGGGGGCCGCCAGTGCCAGCGCAAGAAGGATCAGGTATCCGAAGGTCTTTTTCATTTCAAACTCCTTCACGCGGTCTTGCCGAACAGCCCGGCCGGACGCAGCACCAGGACGATGGCCATGACGAGGAAGATCACGGTCGAGGAGGCCTCGGGCCAGAACACCTTGGTCAGCCCTTCGATCACGCCCATGCTCATGCCGGTGATGATGGCGCCCATGATCGATCCCATGCCACCGATCACGACCACGGCGAAGACGACAATGATCAGGTTCGAACCCATCATCGGATTGACCTGCGTGATCGGCGCGGCAAGCACCCCCGCGAAGGCCGCCAGACCCACGCCGTAGCCATAGGCCAGCGTCGTCAGCAGCGGCACGTTCACGCCGAAGGCCTGCAGCAGGCGCGGGTTTTCGGTGCCCGCGCGCAGATAGGCGCCGATCTTGGTGCGTTCAAACAGGTACCAGGTAGCCAGGCACACAGCGAGCGAAGCCACGACGACCCAGCCGCGATACCAGGGCAGGAACATGAAGCCCAGATTGACGCCGCCCTGCAGTTGCGAGGGCGCGGCATAGGGAATGCCCGAGGCGCCGAAGATCTTGACGAACACGCCCTCGATCACCAGCGCCATCCCGAAGGTCAGCAGCAGGCCGTAAAGGTGGTCGATCCCCGCCAGACGGCGCAGAAGCACGCGTTCGGCCAGAATGCCGATGGCGCCGACGATGACCGGTGCCAGGATCAGCGCGCCCCAATAGCCGATGCCCAGATACTGGGTCAGGCCCAGCGTGGCGAAGGCGCCCAGCATGTAAAGCGCGCCATGCGCGAAATTGACGATGTTCAGCAGGCCAAAGATGACGGCCAGGCCAAGCGATAGAACCGCGTAAAACGCGCCGTTGATCAGGCCCAGCAGCAACTGGCCGAAAAGCACTTGCGGGGGAAAGCCCAGCAGATCCGTCAGCATAGGGTGAATCCTTGTATCCTTTGCCGGAGACGCCACCGGGAACCTTGCGGCCCCCGGTGGATGCATCTCGCATTACTTCGTGGGGCAGGTGCTTTCAGAGAGAGGGCCGAAAGCCTCTTCACCGGGGATAGTGCGCACGATCTTGAGGTAATCCCACGGCCCGGAGGATTCGGCCGGGGATTTGACCTCTGCGAGATACATGTCGTGGACCATGCGGCCATCGGTGCGCAGCACGGCGTTATGGGCGAACATGTCTTCGACAGGCATTTCACGCATCTTCGCAACGATGATGTCGGTATCGTCCGAGCCGGTAGCCTCGATCGCCTTCAGGTAATGGCGCACCGCAGAATAGGTGCCCGCCTGAATACCCGTCGGCATCTTGCCGGTCTTGTCGAAGAAGCGTTTGGACCATTCACGGGTCTCGTCGTTCATGTCCCAATAGAAGCTGACGGTCATCTGCAGACCCTGCGCGGTTTCAAGGCCAAGCGCATGCACGTCCGACAGGAAGACCAGCAGACCGGCGATCTTCTGGCCGGCGTCGACGATGCCGAATTCCTTGGCCGCCTTGATCGCGTTGATGGTGTCGCCACCTGCGTTGGCCAGACCGATGACCTTCGCGCCCGAGGCCTGCGCCTGCAGCATGAAGGACGAGAAATCCGAGGCCGGGAACGGATGCTTGACCGACCCCAGAACCTTGCCGCCCGCAGCCTCGACCACTTTGGACACGTCGTTCTGCAGCGATTCACCAAACGCATAATCGGCGGTCAGGAAGAACCAGCTGTCGCCGCCCTCGGCCACGACGGCCGAACCGGTGCCCACGGCCATCGCGCGGGTGTTATAGGTCCAGTGCAGGCCGGTCGGGATGCAGGCGTCGTTGGTCAGCGGCGAGGATGCCGCGCCCGACACCAGCGCAATCTTGTTCTGCTGCTTGGCGACTTCGAACACCGCCATCGCAACCGAGGTGGTCACCAGTTCCGCGAAAGCGTCGACATTCTCGGTATCGCCCCACTGACGCGCCTTGTTGGCCGCGATGTCGGCCTTGTTCTGGTGATCGGCCGAGACCAGCTCGATCGGGGCGCCGGCCACGGTGCCGCCGAATTCCTCGATCGCCATTTCGGCGGCGGTCACGGTGCCCGGGCCGGCCACGTCCGAATAGGTGCCCGACATGTCGGTCAGCAGGCCGATCTTGACCACGCCGTCGCTGATTTCAGCGCTCGCACCGCTGGCCAGCAGGGCCAATGCCGAGGCGCTGGCTGCAAGTTTCTTGAACAGTTTCATAAAGTTCCTCCTCGTTGGTCGTGCTCTGGCGCCCTCCTCAGACGCTCAGATATTCGTCAAAGATGTGCTGTTTGCTCTCCAGCTCGTCGTGATTGACGGTCGCCACGATCTTGCCGTGGTCCATCACGAAATGCCGGTCGGCCAGGGGCGCGGCGAAGCGGAAGTTCTGTTCGACCAGAACCACGGTATAGCCGCGGGTTTTCAGCGCGATCAGCACCTCGCCCAGCTTGTCGACGATCACCGGGGCCAGCCCTTCGGTGATCTCGTCCAGCAGCAGCACATTGGCGCCGGTGCGCAGGATGCGGGCCATCGCCAGCATCTGCTGTTCGCCGCCCGACAGGCGCGTGCCCTGGCTGCGGCGGCGTTCGGCCAGGTTGGGGAACATCTCATACAGTTCCTCGACCGACATGCCGCCTGCTGCCACGCGCGGCGGCAGCATCAGGTTTTCCTCGACCGACAGACGCGAGAAGATGCCGCGTTCCTCGGGGCAATAGCCAACCCCCAGATGCGCGATCACATGCGGCTGGGCGTGGATCACCTCTTCGCCCTTGAGCATGATGGAACCGGTGCGATGCCCGATCAGCCCCATGATCGCGCGCAGTGTCGTCGTCCGCCCCGAGCCGTTGCGGCCCAGCAGCGTGACCAGCTCGCCCTGATAGACCGTCAGGTCGATGCCGTGCAGCGCGTGGCTTTCGCCGTAAAACGCGTGCAGGTCCTGAATCCGCAACTCTTCGATGCGTTCGGACACATGCTGCCCGCCGAGTTCGTGGTTTTCGATCACCGCGCTCATGCCGCTTTCCCCATGTAGGCTTCTTTCACCCGCGGATCGGCGGACACTTCGGCATAGGTGCCTTCGGTCAGCACCGCCCCGCGCTGCAGCACCGTGATCGCGTCGCACAGCGTGGACACGACGCCCAGGTTGTGTTCGACCATCAGGATCGTGCGGTTGGCCGAGACCTTGCGGATCAGTTGCGTCACCAGTTCCACATCCTCGCGGCCCATGCCCTGCGTGGGTTCATCCAGCAGCATCATTTCAGGATCGAGCGCCAGCGTGGTCGCGATTTCCAGCGCGCGCTTGCGGCCATAGGGCAGATCGGCCACCACGGCGTCGGTGAACCGCTCCAGCCCGACCATGGCCAGCAATTCGTCGGCCCGGTCGTTGAGCTTGTGCAGGCTGCGTTCGGACCGCCAGAAATGGAACGAGGTGCCCAGCTTGCGCTGCAGCGCCACGCGCACGTTTTCACGCGCCGTCATATGCGGGAACACCGCCGAAATCTGGAACGAGCGCACCACGCCCATGCGCGAAATCTCGGCCGGTTTGGCAGCGGTGATGTCGCGCCCGTTGAAGGCGATGGTGCCGCGCGTCGGCGTCAGGAATTTGGTCAGCAGGTTGAAGACCGTGGTCTTGCCCGCGCCGTTCGGCCCGATCAGCGCGTGGATGGTATGGCGGCGGATGCGCAGATCCACGTCGCTGACCGCGGTGAAGCCCTTGAATTCCTTCGTCAGGCCCCGGGTTTCCAGGATGAAATCGTCAGGTTTGTTCATGATACTCGCTCTGCGGACGGGGGCTCATTCGGGCCCGTTCAGCGCGCGAGCCTGATCGCGCAACACGAATTTCTGCACCTTGCCGGTCGAGGTTTTCGGAAGCATCCCGAAGACCACGCTGCGGGGCGCCTTGAAATGCGCCATGTGCTGGCGGCAAAAGGCGATCAGCTCGGCCTCAGTCAGATCCTGCCCCGGCTTCAGTTCCACAAAGGCGCAGGGGGTTTCGCCCCATTTGGGATCGGGGCGCGCGACGACGGCGGCCTCCATCACGGCGGGGTGCTTGTAAAGCACATCCTCAACCTCGACGGACGAGATATTCTCGCCCCCCGAAATGATGATGTCCTTCGAGCGATCCTTCAGTTCGACATAGCCATCGGGATGCATCACGCCCAAGTCGCCCGATGCGAACCAGCCACCGTTGAACGAGTCATCCGTGGCCGAGGGGTTCTTCAGATAGCCCTTCATCACGTTGTTGCCGCGCATGAAGATCTCGCCCATCGTCACACCGTCAGCGGGCACCGGCTCCAGCGTCTCGGGGTTGGCGACCATCAGACCCGACAGCGCCAGGTTCTTGACGCCCTGCCGTGCCTTCAGCCGCGCGCGTTCCTCGGGGGCGCGGTCGTTCCACATGCCCTTCCAGGCGCAGACGACCGAGGGACCGTAGGTTTCGGTCAGCCCGTAGACATGCGTCACCTCGACGCCCATCGCTTCCATCTTCTCGATCACCGCGGCGGGCGGAGAGGCCCCGGCGGTCATCACCTTGACCTGATGGCTGAAATCCTTCAGCGCGTCGGGCGCGTTGGCCAGCATGTTCAAAACGATCGGCGCGCCGCAGAAATGGGTGACCTTCTCGGTGCGGATCGCTTCGAAGATCGGCTCGACCCGCACCGCGCGCAGGCAGACGCAAACGCCCGCATTGGCGGCGATCGTCCAGGGGAAGCACCAGCCGTTGCAATGGAACATCGGCAGCGTCCAAAGGTAGCGCGAATGATGCGGCATGCCCCAGGTCATGATGTTCGACATCGCATTCAGCGCAGCGCCGCGGTGGTGATAGACCACGCCTTTCGGGTTGCCGGTGGTGCCCGAGGTGTAGTTCAGGCTGATCGCATCCCATTCGGTCGCCGGGGGAACATAGGCAAAGGCGGGATCGCCCTCGGCCAGAAGCGCATCATAGGTGACCGATCCGATCCGGTGGCCGCCCTCATAGCTCGGGTCTTCGATGTCGATCACCAGCATGTCGCGGCGGCCGCTGATCTTGACGGCCCGCTCCACCACATCGGCGAATTCCGGGTCGACGAAGACGGCCTTTGCCTCGGCATGGGCCAGGATGAAGGCAATCGCCTCGGCATCCAGACGGGTGTTGATGGTGTTCAGGACGGCGCCGGTCATCGGCACGGAAAAATGCGCCTCGAACATCTCGGGGATATTGGCGGCGACGATGGAAACCGTGTCGTCCTTGCCGATCCCGCGCGCAGACAGGGCGCTGGCGATGCGGCACATCCGCTCATAGGTTTCGCCCCAGCTGCGGCGCAGATCGCCATACACGACTGCGGTCAGTTCCGGGTAAACCGCCGCCGTGCGCTCGGCAAACGACAGGGGCGTCAGTGCGGCGTAATTGGCCGCAGTCACATCCAATCCACTTTCGTAGATGCTGTGTTTATTCATGCTGTAAGTCCTCCGGTGCGACACAGATCCCCTCCGATCCGAGTCAGCGCTTCGAACTTACGCATGGTGATATTGCTTAATTTTCCATCAATTGTATCCAATTGTGACATTCCGGGAATTACCCTTGGGAAACGCGCAGGCCTAGCGCATCGTAAGGGCCGCTACCCATCTGCCGTCTGGATCACACCATGCACGACACATCATCGGACCCTGGGCTTTCGGACCTTGTGCTGCAGGGGTTGGGGCAACTTGAACAGGGAATCACGATCTTCGATTCCCAGCTGCATCTGGTGGCATGGAACGCGCAGTTCCTTGAAATGTATGGATATCCTGCGCGGCTGGCATTTCAGGGCGCCGAGTTTTCCAGCTTCATCCGCTACAATGCCGAACGCGGGGAATACGGGCCGGGCGACCACGAGGCGCAGGTGGCCGAACGTGTCGCCACCGCCCGGCGCTTCGAACGTCATCAGGTCGAACGGCTGCGTCCGAACGGGATGATCCTGCAGGTCACCGGCACGCCGCTGCCCGGCGGCGGGTTTGTGACGACCTATACCGACATGACCGCGCGCCGCAATCAGGAGGCCCGTCTGCAGGAACTGGTGAACGAACGCACCCATGCCCTGCAACTGAGCGAGGCGCGGCTGAAACTGATCGCCGACGAGGTGCCCGCCGGCATCGCCCATATCGACCGCGACCTGACCCTGCTGTATGCCAACAAACGCTTTGCCGCGGCCTATGGCCGGCGCCCCGAAGAGGTGATCGGCCTGAACGCCGCCGAGGTGCTTCACCCGCGCACGCTGAGCGAATCCGCGAAATTCTTCGAACAGGCGCGGCGCGGTGCGCTGGTCGATTTCGAAATGCGCATCGAGCTGCCGGACGGGCGGATCAAGGACATCCGCACCCTGCTGCGCCCCGAACGGCCCTCATCCGGCGAGGTGATCGCCTTTTACCTGCTGTCGATCGACGTGACCCGCCGCAAGGCCACGATGTCGGCGCTGATGGGGTCGCAAAAGATGGACGCCCTAGGCCGGATGGCCAGCGGCATCTCGCATGATTTCAACAACCTGCTGACCATCATTCTGGGCAATCTGGTGCCATTGGCCGAAGAACTGGGCGATGGCGATCTGGTGTCGGAATACCTGACACCGGCGATTTCGGCAGCGCGGCGCGGGTCGGCGCTGACCCAGCGTCTGCTGACCCTGGCGCGGCGCGAACAATTCGCCCCCGAACCGACTGACATTGTGGGCGCCGTGGACGAGATCTGCACCCTGCTGCGCTCGTCGCTGCCGCGCGGCTTGCAGATCGTGCAGCGCAGTCGCGCACAGGTGCCCGCGGCGGTCGTGGACCGTGCGCAGCTGGAAATGGCGCTGCTGAACCTGGCCATCAATGCCAAGGACGCGACCGAGGGCAAGGGCCGCATCCTGATCGAAATCGCGCCCTACGATCTGCCCCCGGAAGAGGCCGACCTGCTGCATCTGCCCGCCGGGCCCTATGTGCGCATCCTGTTTTCCGACGATGGCTGCGGGATGTCGGCCGAACAGACCGAACGGGTGTTCGAACCCTTCTACACCTCGAAGGCGGCGGGGGCCGGGTCGGGGCTCGGGCTGTCGATGGTCTATGGCTTCGTCAAGCAATCGAACGGCGCGATTGCGGTGCAGTCGACACCCGGGCAGGGCGCGACCTTCACCATCCTGCTGCCCAGTGTCGAACTGACCGCCCCACAGCCCGCCGACCAGCCCGGGCCCGCAGCGGGCCCCGTAACAGCGGTGGACCCGGACGCGCCGCTGCCGCTGATCCTGCTGGTCGAGGACGATCAGGACGTGCGCCGCACGATCCGCCGCAAGATCGCCGCCATCGGACACCCGCTGATCGAAGCGGACAATGCCACCGAGGCGCTGCACCTGCTGCGCCGGATCGACGCGGTCGGGATTGTGCTAAGCGACATCGACATGCCCGGCGAAATGGACGGCTATGCGCTGGCACGGCGGATCGACAGCGACTATCCAGACGTCAGCGTTCTGCTGATGAGCGGTCAGGCCAGCCTGAGCGCGCGCGACAGTTCCGGCACAACCGGCGTGCCGCTGCTGCGCAAACCGTTCAGCGATGCGCAACTGGCCAACGCGCTGGCACAGGTCTGCCCGGCGCCGCGACAGACAGACCTGGCGAAAGCCCCGGGAAGGAAAGATCTGGCACAATGACGACGCTGGTTTATCTGCTGGAAGACGATCTGGACATCAGCCGCCTGATCGAACGCAGCCTGGCCCAACAGGGCATGACCACCCGCGCCTTCCGGCGTCTGGCCGAATTCGAACGCGAACTGCGCCGCCAGACGCCCGACCTGTGCCTGATCGACCTGTCCTTGCCCGATGGCGACGGGCTGAGCCTGATCAACGGCAATGCCCTGCCCGACACCATGCCGCGGGTCATCGTGACCGGGCGCGGATCGGTGACCGACAAGGTGGTCGGGCTGGAAATCGGCGCGGATGACTACATCACCAAACCCTTCGAGCCGCGCGAACTGGTTGCCCGGCTGCGCGCCGTGCTGCGCCGCAGCCGCCGCACACGGGCGACCGCCGGCGAAAGCACCCGCGAAATCGCCATGTTCGGGGACTGGACCGCCGATCTGACCGCCTGCACGCTGATCCATACCGACGGGCGCAAGGTGACGCTGAGTTCGTCGGAAAACAGCCTGCTGGAAGCGTTCCTGCGCGCGCCAGGGCGGGTGCTCAGCCGCTCCAACCTGCTGGATGCAACGCAGGGCCGATCCAACGAGCCCTTCGACCGCAGCATGGACGCCCGGATCTGCCGCCTGCGCCGGAAGATCGAGAAAAGCCCCAAGGACGCCGAACTGATCCGCACCGTCTATGGGGCCGGCTATATCTTCACTGCAGATGTGGACTGGCGCTGAGCCCGGGGCGCGGCCTGCGCCCCGGTTCGCTCAGAAATCGAGGTTTTCGACACTCAGCGCGTTTTGCTGGATGAACTCGCGGCGGGGTTCGACCACATCGCCCATCAGCTTGGTAAAGATGTCGTCGGCTTCGGCCACATCCTCGATCCGCACCTGCAACAGGGTCCGCGCCGCCGGATCGAGCGTGGTTTCCCAAAGCTGCTCGGGGTTCATCTCGCCCAGGCCTTTATAGCGCTGCAGCGTCAGGCCCTTTTCGCCTTCCTGCAGGATCGCAGCCAGCAGTTCCAGCGGCCCGTGGATCAGTTGCTCGCGATCCTTTCGGATCAGCCTGGCGGGGGTGTCATACACTTCTTTCAACGTGTCGGTGTGCTGCGCCAGACGCCGCGCCTCGCCCGAGCGCAGAACCTGACCGTCCAGCAGACGGGCCTCTTCGACGCCGCGCAGGCTGCGCGTCAGGCGCAGGCCGTGGTCCTGCGTCGGTCGACCCTGCCAGCCGCGTTCGTATTCCAGCGCTACCAGATCCAGCCGCGCGGCCACCGCATCGGCCACCGCCTGCGCATCGGCATCCAGCCGCCCGGGTACCAGCGCGCCCGCGATCGCGGCCTGTTCCAGAATGCGCTGCGGGTAATGCGTGGGGAAGGCCTGCAGGATGCGGCGCACCACGCGGGCCTCTTCGACCAGCCGTGCCAGATCCTGCCCGGCGATTTCACTGCCATCGCCCAACCGCAGCAGCGCACCCTCAACCCCCTGATGGATCAGGAAATCTTCAAGCGCGGCCTGATCTTTCAGATAGACCTCGGACTTGCCGCGCGCGACTTTGTACAGCGGCGGCTGCGCGATATACAGATAGCCCGCCTCGATCAGTTCGGGCATCTGCCGGAAGAAGAAGGTCAGCAGCAGCGTGCGGATGTGGGCGCCGTCGACGTCCGCATCGGTCATTATGATGATCTTGTGATAGCGCAGCTTGGCCAGATTGAATTCGTCGCGCCCGATGCCGGTGCCAAGGGCCGTGATCAGCGTGCCGATCTGGTCGGAACTCAGCATCCGGTCAAAGCGCGCGCGCTCGACGTTCAGGATCTTGCCGCGCAACGGCAGCACGGCCTGGTTCTTCCGCTCGCGCCCCTGTTTGGCCGACCCACCGGCCGAATCCCCTTCGACGAGGAAGACTTCGGACAGGGCGGGGTCTTTCTCTTGGCAATCGGCCAGTTTCCCGGGCAGCGAGGCCACATCCATCGCCGTCTTGCGCCGGGTCAGCTCGCGCGCCTTGCGGGCGGCTTCGCGGGCCAGCGCCGCCTCGACGATCTTGCCGACGATCTGCTTGGCCTCGGCGGGGTGTTCCTCGAACCACTCGGCCAGCTTTTCGTTCACCAGGTTTTCGACCGCGGGCCGCACCTCGGACGAAACTAGCTTGTCCTTGGTCTGGCTGGAAAATTTCGGATCCGGCACCTTGACCGACAGCACGCAGGTCAGGCCTTCGCGGGCATCGTCGCCGGTGAAATCGACCTTCTCTTTCTTGGCGATCCCCGAGCTTTGCGCATAGGCGTTGATGGTGCGCGTCAGCGCGCCGCGGAATCCCGCCAGATGGGTGCCGCCGTCGCGTTGCGGGATGTTGTTGGTGAAGGGCAGCACGTTTTCATGGTAGCTGTCGTTCCACCACATCGCCACTTCGACACCAATGCCGCGCACCTCACCGACCATATAGATCGGCTCTGGCATCACCGGCGATTTCGAACGATCCAGGTATTTGACGAATTCCTTCACGCCGCCCTCATAGAACAGCTCGCTTTTCAGCGGCTCGGCGGGGCGTTCGTCTTCCAGGATGATCCGCACCCCCGAGTTCAGGAAGGCCAGTTCGCGCAGACGCGTTTCCAGCGTCTTGAAGTTGTAGTCGAGGTTCGAGAAAGTGCCCTCGGGGTCATGCGTCTTGGACGACGCCATGAAGCGCACCTCGGTGCCCTTTTCGCCGGGGGCATCGCCGATCTCATGCACATGATCCGTGCATTCGCCCTTTTCGAACTTGGCGTAATAGATCTTGTCGTTGCGCCAGACGCGCAACTCCAGCCAGTCGGACAGCGCATTCACCACCGACACGCCCACGCCGTGCAGACCGCCCGACACCTTGTAGGCATTGCCGCCCTCGTCAGTGTTGTTGAATTTGCCGCCCGCATGCAGCTGGGTCATGATGACCTCGGCGGCAGAGACCCCCTCTTCGGGGTGCAGATCGACCGGAATCCCGCGCCCGTTGTCACGCACCGAAACAGAGCTGTCGGCGTGAATTTTCACATGCACATAGTTGGCATGGCCCGCCAGCGCCTCGTCGATACCGTTATCGACGACCTCATACACCATGTGATGCAGGCCCGAGCCATCGTCGGTGTCGCCGATATACATGCCAGGCCGTTTGCGCACAGCCTCCAGGCCCTTGAGAACCTTGATGGATTCGGCGCCGTATTCAGCTTTCTTCGGGGTGGTCTCGGTCATGCCTGCCTGTCCTGTAAATCACTGCCGATTTATAGGGGGTCGGCGCGGCAATGTCACGCCAAAGACACAAGATTTGGGGGCTCAGCCCGGGGCCGGGATCTGCAACGTGCCATCCGCCGTCAAGGGCCAGAACGGATTCATCGCCACCTCCCAGACGTGGCCGTCCGGGTCGGCGTAATAGCCCGAATAGCCACCCCAGAAGACCGCCTCGGGCGGCTTGAGCCCCTGCGCCCCCGCCGCCAGCGCGGCCTGATAGGCGGCGTCGACCTCGGCCTCGGTTGCGAAGTTCTGTGCCAGTGTGATCGCGCCGGTTCCCAGCTCCGCTCCCGGCCGGCCCTGATCCGCCGCCAGATCGGCGCGCCCGAACAGGCCCAACACCAGCCCGGCCATCTGATAGAAGACCACCGCCGCTTCGGCCTGAACCGGCACCCAGCCGAGGGCCTCGTAGAAGCGACGCGCGCGTGCAATATCCTCCACTCCCAGCGTGATCAGCGTGACGCGTTGCACAGGATAGGCCATCACTCCACCCTTTCGGTTACGACCGAGGTGCCCGCCACTTCGGTCACCTCGAAATACTGCCCCCGAGGGCCAAGGCTTTCAAACAATTCCGCGCCGGTGCCGGTCATCACGACCTGCGCCTCCAGCGCGCAGATTTCATTATAGAGCGCCGCGCGCCGCGCGCTGTCCAGATGGGCCGCGGCCTCGTCCAGCAGAACAACGGTGTTTTCGCCCTTCAGCGCCCGCGCATTGGCCAGGATCAACGAGATCAGCAGCGCCTTCTGCTCGCCTGTCGAACATTGCGCGGCGGGCACATTCTTTTCGGCGTAAACCGCAGCCAGATCGGCGCGATGCGGGCCTTCCAGCGTGCGCCCCGCCGCCATGTCGCGCCGCCGTCCTTCGACCAGCGCCTGCGCCAGATCGGCAGGCCCCGCGTTTTCAATCGCCAGATGCGCGGCGGGAAAGGCGGTCGCCGCGCCCTCTTGCGCGGCGGAAATCCGTGCCAGCGCCTCGGTGCGATGCGCGGCGATCAGCGCGCCTGCCTCGGCCATCTGCCCCTCCAGCGCATGATACCAGCGCGCGTCCTGCACCATGTCCTTCAACAGCCGGTTGCGTTCGCGCATCGCCTTTTCATAGGCAAGGGTGGCTTCGGCATGGGCCGGACAGAAGCTCAGCGTGATCCGGTCCAGAAACCGCCGGCGCCCCTCGGCGCCCTCGATCCACAGCCGGTCCATCGCGGGCACCAGCCACAGCACCCGCAAGATCCGCCCCAAGGCCACCTGCGGCGCGGCCTTGCCGTCGATCAGAACCTCGCGCGCGCATCCCGGCAGCGCCGAAGTTTCCAGTTCATGCATCTCGGTCTCGGCGCGGATTTTCCAGCCCACCGCCTCGGCACGCCGCATCAACTCGTCTGCAGTGGCCCTGCGCAATCCGCGCCCGGGCGACAACAGCGAAATTGCCTCCAGAATATTGGTCTTGCCCGCGCCGTTGGGCCCATAAATCGCCACCGGCCTGCCATCAAAGACCAGATGGGCACGCCGATGCGAACGGAACTGCAAAAGCGTCAGTTCGCGCAGCATCGGCCCCTCTTCTTCTTGGCAAAAATACTCCCGCCGGAGGCGAGCGACCGCGTCACACGCGCATCGGCATCACGACATAGACCGCCGAGGTATCATTCCCCTCGCGCATCAAGGTCGGATCGCCCGAGGAGTTGAACAGGAACACCGCATTTTCGCGATCCACCTGGCTGGCGATTTCCAGCAGGTATTTGGCATTGAAGCCAATTTCCAGCCGTTCGTCGCCATAGGCCACGGCAAGTTCTTCCTCGGCGGCGCCCGCGTCGGGGGCGTTGACCGACAGCACCAGACGGTCTTCGTCCAGACTCAGCTTGACCGCGCGCGAACGTTCCGACGACACCGTGGCCACGCGGTCGACCGCCTTGGCAAATTCGCTGGCGTCCACTTCCAGACGGCGGGTGTTGCCCATCGGAATGACGCGCGTGTAGTCGGGGAAGGTGCCGTCGATGACCTTCGAGGTCAGCGTGATGACCGGGGTCGCGAAGCGCACCTTGGTTTCCGACACCGACACCGCGATCTGCGCGTCGTCGTCATCCAGCAGCTTGCGCAATTCATTCACCGTCTTGCGCGGCACGATGACGCCGGGCATGCCCTGCGCGCCATCGGGCAGGGGCGCGTCGATCCGCGCCAGACGGTGCCCATCGGTCGCCACGCAGCGCAGCACCGGGCCATCCTCGCCGGTTGCGACATGCATGTAGACGCCGTTCAGATAATAGCGGGTCTCTTCTGTCGAAATCGCGAACTTCGACTTGTCGAACAACCGTTTCAGCACGCCTGCCTTGGCCGCGAAATTCGCGGTATATTCCGAGCTGGCCATCACCGGGAAATCTTCGCGCGGCAGCGTAGCCAGGTTGAAGCTCGACCGTCCTGCCTGAATCGTCACACGCCCCGCCGCCGGATCGTCCGACAGCGAAATCAGCGCGCCATCGGGCAGTTTGCGCACGATTTCATGCAACATCACCGCCGAAACCGTGGTGGCACCGGCACGTTCGACCTGCGCGGGGGCCTTGTCGACCACCTCGATGTCCAGATCGGTTGCGCGGAACGACACGGTGTCGCCCTCGGCTTCGATCAGCACATTCGCCAAAATCGGAATCGTGTTGCGGCGTTCGACAACCGATTGCGCTTGGGCGACGGCTTTCAGAAGCGCGGCGCGTTCGATGCTGATCTTCATTTCCATCCCTCACGGCTGCCTTGACGCGGAAAGGTAACACCCTTCCGCGCAGGCTCAAGATTTTTCAGGACATTCGGCCGCTTTGGCCGGAGCGTCAAGACTCAGGACTCAAGAAGACGCCGCAGCAGGTCAATATCTTCGGCCAGTTGCCGATCTGCGCCTTTCAGCTCTTCGATCTTGCGGATGCCATGCATGATCGTGGTGTGGTCGCGCCCGCCGAAGCGGCGCCCGATTTCGGGCAGGCTGCGGGTGGTCAGCTGCTTGGCCAGATACATCGCCACCTGACGCGGCCGGGCGATGGTACGCACCCGTTTCGGGCCGATCATGTCCGACAGACGGATGGTGTAATGTTCGGCCACCTTGCGCTGAATTTCCTCGATCGTGACCTTGCGGTCCGAGGCGCGCAGGATATCGGTCAGGCATTCCTGCGCCAGATCGAGCGTGATTTCCCGCCCGACCAGCGAGGCAAAGGCGAACAGACGGGTCAGCGCGCCTTCCAGCACGCGGACGTTGGTGGTGATCCGATGCGCCAGGAATTCCAGCACCCCATCAGCCAGCACCAGACCCGGATATTGCGTGCGGTAGGCTTCGGTCTTGGTCTGCAGGATGCCCAGACGCAATTCGTAATCGGTCGGGTGCAGATCGACGACCAGACCGCATTGCAGACGCGACTTGATCCGGTCTTCCAGATCCTTGATCTCGCCCGGGGCCCGATCGGCGGAAATCACGATCTGCTTGCCCTGATCCACAAGCGCGTTGAACGTGTGGAAGAATTCTTCCTGCGTGCTGTCCTTGCCCGCGATGAACTGCACGTCATCGACCATCAGCACATCGACCGAGCGGAACATCTCTTTGAAATCCATGATCTGACGTTCGCGCAGCGCCTGCACGAAGCGATACATGAACTGTTCTGCCGACAGATACAGCACACGCAGATCGGGGCGGCGGGCCTGCAGCTCATGCGCGATGGCGTGCATCAGGTGGGTTTTACCCAAGCCCACCCCACCGTAAAGGAACAGCGGATTGAAGGTGACCGGCCCGCCCTCGGCCACGCGGCGCGCGGCGGCATGGGCCAGTTCGTTGGGCTTGCCGACCACGAAACTGTCGAAGGTGAAGCGCGCATCCAGCGGCGCGCCCGGCAGGTCGGCATCGTCGGCGGCGCGCACCGGTTTGCGCGGCTTGGCCGGGGCGGGATTGGCCACGGCCGCGACCGGAATCGCCCGCAATTCGGGCACGCGAATGTCGATCCGCTCGGCGGTGACGCCAGCCTGACGCAGCTCGCGCAGGATCGGTTCGGCAAAGTTGCGCGACACCCAGTCGCGCATGAATTTCGTCGGCGCCTCGAACGAGACGATCCCGTCGGACAGTTCGATCAGCCGAAGCGGCGCGATCCAGCTTGTGAAATTGTTTTTCCCAACAGTCTTAAGAAGTTCATTGCACACCCGCCCCCAGGTTTCGTCCGTCATGTTCTTGCCTATTCATCCCAAACTGTCAGCCGACCTCGCACCGCCCAGACAAAAGGGAACCGCCCAGCCGATCGGCCGGGATCTCCCCCCAGTTTCAAGGACACAGAAGCCGACCCGGCAGACCGGGCGTGGCATCACCTGCCGAAGCTGGGGGCGCAGCACCCCCGAGAATCGGATTCGCATCTTCCAGACCGGCAGATCCGGCTTTTTTTCTTTGTCGTGGCAGACTTTACGCCCGCTGCGGCCAGAGAAAGATGCGTCATGTCCCCCTAGGCGACGTGAATCGCAAGGTGACGCTAGCAAGCTCTCGGGGCCGCACGCAACCGAACTTCACTCTTGACGCACAATTCACGGTTACGAATCTGATTCACGGGGACGTGATTGCAACACCACAAATCAACCCATTGATTCATATGAAAAAAACAAAAAGACGCCCGCAAGCGGACGTCTTTTCGAAGTGCTGAATTTTCAGCCGCTTATCAGGCCTGCAGCGCTTTCACGCGCGAGGACAGGCGCGACATTTTGCGCGCAACGGTGTTCTTGTGCAGCACACCCTTGGTGATGCCACGGGCCAGTTCCGGCTGTGCAGCGCGCAGCGCAGCGACGGCAGCTTCGGAGTTCCCCGAGGCGATCGCTTCTTCGACTTTGCGCAGGTAGGTGCGGATGCGCGAACGACGGGCCTTGTTGATGTCGTTGCGGCGCTCGTTCTGACGGGCGCGTTTCTTGGATTGGGGCGTATTGGCCATGTTTTTCCGAATTCCCGGGTCTGTTACATTTCGATTGCGCAACGGGCCCGGTCGTCCCAACGAACCGGATGATTCTAGCCTGAGCGGGCTCCACGCGCATGTGAGGGCGGTCCATACGGCAAAAGAGGCTGAAAGAAAAGCCTCTTTTGCCGCAAAACCTGGATTTCCGGCTTACTTGTCGCGGAACTGGGGCTGGCGTTTTTCAAGGAACGCCGACATCCCCTCTTTCTGATCTTCGGTCGCGAACAGCGCGTGGAACAGGCGGCGTTCATACAGCACGCCTTCGTGCAGCGTCATCTCGTAGGAACGGTTCACCGCCTCCTTGATGGCCAGAACCGACAGCGCGGATTTCTCGGCGATCTTTTGCGCGGCGGCGATCGCTTCGGGGATCAGCTTGGCCACCGGCACGACCCGGCTGACCAGACCCGAGCGCTCTGCCTCGGCGGCATCCATGAAGCGGCCGGTCAGGTGCATGTCCATCGCCTTGGACTTGCCGACGAAGCGGGTCAGACGCTGCGTGCCGCCCATGCCGGCCATCACGCCCAGGTTGATTTCGGGTTGCCCGAATTTGGCGTTTTCCGCGCAGATCAGGAAATCGCACATCATTGCCAATTCGCAGCCGCCGCCCAGGGCATAGCCCGCAACGGCGCCGATGATCGGCTTGCGGGTGCGCAGCAGCGAGTCGGTTTCGGGGCCGAAGAAGTCCGACGTGAACATGTCCACGAAGGATTTCTCGGACATTTCCTTGATGTCGGCACCAGCCGCGAAGGCCTTTTCCGAGCCGGTGATGACGATTGCGCGCACCTTGTCGTTGTCATCCGCCGCTTTCAGCGCATCCGCCAACTCGCCCAGCAGGGTCGAATTCAGGGCGTTCAGAGCTTCGGGACGGTTGAGCCGGATCAGGGCGACGTAGTCTTCGATCTCGACGATCAGGGTCTGGTAGGCCATGTGGCTTTGCCTTTCCTTGTTATGAGCAGGAGTCCTAACAGGACCGGGGCGATTATCAAGTCGCTTTCGCAGGTGCGGCAAAGCTAGCGTTGGCAGACCGGGCAGAAGAAACTGGAACGCCCCGACTGCACGATGCGGCGGATCGGGGCGCCGCAGTGGATGCAGGGTTCGTCCTCGCGGTCATAGACCCGGAAGGCATGCTGGAAATAGCCCAGCTCGCCGTCGGCCTGACGATGGTCGCGCAGGCTCGACCCGCCCGCCTCGATCGCCTCGGTCAACACGGCGCGGATGACCGGGACCATCTCGGCCACCCGTTTCGCCGCGATCCGCCCGGCCTGACGGCGCGGGTCGATGCCCGCGCGAAACAGCACTTCGGACACATAGATATTGCCCAGCCCCGCGATGATCCGCTGATCCAGAAGCGCCGCCTTGATCGGCGTGGCACGCCCTTTCAGCCGGGCGACCAGGTAATCTTCGTGAAAATCATTGCCAAAAGGTTCGGGCCCCAGCCCCGCCAGCAGCCAATGCGCCGCCTCGCGGTCGGTGCGCACCAGATCCATTGCGCCGAACCGGCGCGCATCGTTGAAGGTCACGCGCGCACCGCCTTCCATGTGCAGCACCACATGGTCATGTTTCTGCGGCGCGGGGTGATCCAGATGAAAACCGCCCAGCATCACCCCCGACACCAGCATCCGCCCCGACATGCCCAGATGGATCAGCAGGCTCTCGCCCGTGTCCAGATCGGCCAGAATGTATTTCGAGCGTCGCCGCAGTTGCACCACCCGCGCGCCGGTCAGCCGGTCGGCCATACCCTCGGGCAGGGGCCAGCGCAGATCGGGGCGGTTGACCTCGGCACGGGCGATCCGCACCCCTTCCATCGCGGGCAAAAGCCCGCGACGCACGGTTTCAACCTCGGGCAGTTCGGGCATCTGATGTTCCTGTCGCATTGTCATGGCCGCCGGGGCCCCTATAAGAAGGGGGACATTTCCAGATCGGCAAGGGCCCCCGAGCAAATGACGCGCACGGATCAGAACAAGACCACGCATTTCGGCTTCAAAACCGTGGACGAGGGTGAAAAGGCCGGCATGGTGCACGGCGTGTTTTCGCGGGTGGCCTCGAAATACGACATCATGAACGATCTGATGAGCCTGGGCATCCATCGCGTCTGGAAGGATGCGATGATGGATTGGCTGGCGCCGCGCCCGGGGCAGAAGCTGCTGGATGTGGCAGGCGGCACCGGCGACGTGGCCTTCCGCTTCCTCAAACGCGCACCCGGCGCCACCGCGACCGTCTGCGACATGACGGAATCGATGCTGATCGAAGGCCAGAAGCGGGCCGAGGCCGAAGATATGGCCGATCGCCTGCAATGGGTCGTGGGGGACGCGATGGCCCTGCCCTTCGCCGATAACAGCTTCGACGTTTACACGATCTCGTTCGGTATTCGAAACGTGACCCGCATCCCCGATGCGCTGCGCGAGGCCTACCGCGTGCTGCGCCCCGGCGGGCGGTTGATGGTGCTGGAATTCAGCCAGATCCCGAATGACATGCTGCAATCGCTTTATGACGCCTATTCGTTCAACGTGATTCCGGTGATGGGGCAGATCGTGGCGAACGACCGCGACAGCTATCAATATCTGGTGGAATCGATCCGCAAGTTCCCCAATCAAGAGATCTTCGCCTCGATGATCCGCGAGGCGGGGTTCGACCGGGTCAAATACCGCAACCTGTCGATGGGCATCGCCGCGCTGCATTCCGGCTGGAAGGTGTAAGATGCGCGGTCCGCACAACATCTGGCGGCTGATCCGCACCGGCGCCACGTTCGAACGCACCGGCGCGATGAAAGTCGCGCTCGAAGCGGTAGAGGCCCCCCCGCGGCTGCGCCTGGTGGCGCGGATCATGGGCTGGCCGTTCAAATGGCTGGGCTACAAGGGCGACCCGAACCTGCCGCCGGTGACACGGGCAATCACCGCACTGGGACCGGCCTATATCAAATTTGGTCAGGTGCTCTCGACCCGGCCCGATGTCGTGGGCCAGGAATTGGCCGATCAGCTGCGCGTGCTGCAAGACAAGCTGCCGCCATTTCCGACGGCGATTGCCCTGCGCACCGTCGAAGAGGAACTCGGCCGCCCGGTTTCCACGATTTTCAGCGAATTTTCCGAGCCTGTCGCGGCCGCCTCGATCGCCCAGGTTCATTCCGCGATTCTGGCCGAAACCGGCGAGCGCGTGGCGGTCAAGGTGCTGCGCCCCGGGATCGAACGCGCCTTCCGCCGCGATCTGGACGCGTTTCATTTCGCCGCGGGCATGATCGAACGGCTTTCGCCGGCCTCGCGCAGGCTGCGCCCGACCGACGTTGTCAAACATTTCGAGGGCGTGGTTCTAGGGGAACTCGATCTGCGGCTCGAGGCCTCGGCCGCCTCGCAATTCGGCGCCAATACGGCGGGTGACGCGGGCTTCACCGTGCCGCAGCCGATCTGGGCCTATTCCGGCCGTCAGGTGATGACGCTTGATTGGGCCGAGGGGCTGCCGATGGGCGACGCGGCCGCGATCCGGGCCGCAGGGCACGATGTCGTGGCCCTGTCCGAACGGGTGCTGCAGCTGTTTCTCAGCCATGCGCTGCGCGACGGCTATTTCCACGCCGACATGCATCAGGGCAACCTGAAGGTCGCCGCGAACGGCAATATCATCGCCTATGATTTCGGGATCATGGGGCAGATCGACGAATATACCCGCCGGGTTTACGCCGAGATCCTGATGGGTTTCATCAAACGCGACTATCGCCGCGTGGCCGAGGTGCATTTCGAGGCCGGCTATGTGCCCGCCGACCGCGATGTGAACGAATTCGCGCTGGCCCTGCGTGCGGTGGGCGAACCGATTTTCGGCATGAATGCCACGCAAATCTCGATGGCGCGACTGCTGGCCTACCTGTTCGAGGTAACCGAACGCTTCGGCATGCAGACCCGCACCGAACTGATCTTGCTGCAGCGCACCATGGTCGTGGTCGAAGGTGTCGCACGGTCGCTGAACCCGGCGATCAACATGTGGGAAGCCGCGCAGCCTGTCGTCGAGACCTATATTCGCGGCGCGCTCGGCCCGCGAGCGGCATTGCACGATCTGATGCGCACGATACAGGTTCTGCATCAATTCGGCCCGCGCTTGCCCGGCTTGCTGCAAGCCGCGCTTGAACGTCAGGCCGATCCGCAACCGGCGCCAGAATCGCCCCGACGGCTGCATCGGGTGGCATTGTCCCTGGCCGGCCTGGCCCTTTTGGGATCTGGCATTGCGATCGGCTGCGTGATCTGAGCGTCATCCCGCATCGCGCAGCGCGGTCACATCGCCCGTGTCGATCGTCGTGCCGCCGCGCAAGACCAATGCGGTGCCTGCGCCCGTGCCCTGTGCCTCGACGATCCGGTTGTAGGTTTCGACGGTCTCGATCGAAAGCAGGCTGCCGCTGTTGTAGCATTCGAGCTTGAACGTATAGAGCCCGGTGGGCAATTCATTGCCACTTGTGCCGACCCCGTCCCAGGTGATCGGATCGGCCGAAACTGCAACCGCCTCACGCGACACCTCTGTCCCGGCAGCGTCATAGGCGACCAGAACCGCCTGATCGGAACCGGCTACCGGGTTCGGTGCCACTGTGACCGGTGTGCCATCGTAATAGGCCGGGGCATCCGAACGCGCCTCCATCCCGACCCAGCCCGCAAACTGTGTCATCCCCATGACCCCCATCTGCGTGGCGAGGGATTCCAGCAGATCGTTGGTTTTCACCTGCTGCTCGACCCCGGAAAACGTCGCCAGCTGCACAGCATAATCCGAACTCTCGATCGGATTGAGCGGGTCCTGATTTTGCATTTGCACCGTCAGCATCTTGAGAAAAGTCTCGAAATCAGAGCTGATCGCAGAGGTCGAACGCGACGTAGTGCTGGAAACCGTGCTGGCGGTCGTTGTGGCAGCGGTCACTGTGGTCATCTGTCAGTCCTTTCACATGCGCAAATCCAGCCCGCCCTGCGACTGCCGGGCGCCGGACACCCTGAGGTCAGGCGCAAGGCTCTCCCCATTGGCGGGCTCTGTGGTATCTTGCCGTGTCGCCGCAAACGCGGTCATCGGTTGGTCGTTCTGACGCCGGGAGTCGTTTCCGAAATCGAAGGCAATCGATGCATAGCCCTGATCGCGGAAGTCGCGTGCCAGCAGGTCGATATTGCGGCGCATAAGGTCAAGCGTTTCAGGGCGTTCGGCATGGATCGCCACGGTGATCCCCGCCTCGGACGTATGCAGCGTCAAACGCACGCGCCCCAACTCCTCGGGGGCGAGGGTCAACTCGACCGGCCCATCCGCAACCCTGGCTGCGGCATGCGCGACCTGCTGCGTGATGGCCTGTGGCAATACGGCCTGCGGCCCGACCGCAACGCGCACAGGATTGGGCGACGTTCCAACCGCGTCGGCTGCCATCTCGCGCCCGCTGAGCATACCCGGATCACTCTCGACCTCAGGCATCTGGTGCGGCGCCCTGACCCGCAAAAGCTCCGGCACCTCGATCGCCCTTGCGCGGTTTTGGGGCGGTTGCCCCTCTGCACGCGTCTCGTTCATCAACCGCACATCCCGCGAGTCAATTCGGCTGTCCTCCCCGGCCTCAGCCGGAACCACGATGTCCGGGGACGAAGCTTGCGCCATGACGGGGGGCACCGGCGCAGCGCCTGACATCGACTCAGAAAGCTGACGCGCGGGGAAAGTGGCAGCCGGTTCGCGTTTTTCGGATACAGGCGCACCTTTGTCCTCCATTGGAGCCCCGGCTGCACCGTTAACATCCTCAGGCGCCGCTGGTGTAAGCAGGGCAGGACCCTCGCTAAGCGGCAACTCTGCCTCCGCCGCATCGGCAGCCGCCCAGACGGGCACGGCACTTGCCGGCAAATACCGCAGATGGATATCCGCTGCCACGCTGGAGCTACCGGGCCGGCCCTGAGGCGCGGGCGGCTCAATATCGTGCCGCCCGGCGGCTGCAACGGTCAGCGCCCCCGCCTGCAACGCCGCGGTGTCCGGCTTTGCGCGCTGTGTATCGGACTGGGCTTGCGGTCCGCCCTGCGCAGGGGCAACGACTTTCGTTGCTTCCGTCACATCGGACCGGGCTCGCGGCACATCTTCACTTCTGTTTTCGAACTGCGGCTTTGACACACCAAGCAAGCTCTGGGCGCCCCCTTCCCGGGCGGTCTGAGCCTGCAATCGAGACGGGTCTTTCGGCGGTTGTCGCGCCTCCGCAACAACTGGGGCCGGACCGGGCCAGGTTTCAGGCATATCCTTGGTCTGAACTGGCATTTCAGCCCGTTCGGATTGTGGCACCGAAGGTGCGCCAAGGAATCCGGGCGCTTGCGGCAGCACACTTGACGAATCCACCACGCGGCCATTTCCGACAGCGGCGGGCCGCACCGCCATACCCGTCTCGGATGGCGCCCCGGCAGCAATCGCCGACATGACGCCCTTCTGGCCAGTCGGCAGTGACAGTACGGCTCCCTCGGACGAAATCACCGTCTTTGGCATCACAATCGCCTCGGCCCGTGGCATCGACAACGATGAAGCCAAAGCGGCCTCTGTGGCAGCTATATGTTGATGGGTCGTGCCCCCAGCCGGGGCTTGTGCATCTGCGGTTTCGAATTTTTGCTCCGGCGCGAAGGACGGCGGCATTCGGGGGCCCGTTTCATACTGCGAATCTGGGAGTGACGTCGCTGCCATCTCGGCATCCAGCGGCGAAGCCATTGCCGCCGTTTCCTGACCGAACCCCCACCACCCCGGCGCATGGCCGAACGACGAAAGAATCGGCGCGAATTCACCGGCCACCAGCGGCAACGCACCTTCCGTCGTCACCATAGGTTCCGCGAGTGCAAGGCAAGGACTTCCGGTTTCGCCTTCTACGAGCGCATCGAACAGAACCCCCGAATCGTCAGGGGTATCAGCCAGATCACCGCCCATAGCGCGGGAAACGCCAGCAGGGGCGGGGATCAGAAATTCGGAAAATGCAACGCGGTCCATGGTCCTCACGACTTCTGCCCGGGATCGTCAAACCATGACAGAAGGAGGTTACCGCTTCTTTACCGCCTTATGCCCATACTCGTGGAAATCGCTTCAATTGGAGGTTTCTCATGTCCATCCCTGCCGGCCTGAACGCCGTGCCCCCGCCAACGATGAACACGGCGCCGCAGCGGGACGCGGTGCTGCGCCAGAGGGCCGTGCAACTCGAAGCGGCGTTCCTGTCGGAAATGCTCAAGCACGCCGGCTTCGGCGCGGCGCGCGACAGTTTTGGCGGCGGCATTGGCGAAGAACAATTCGCCTCCTTCCTGCGCGACGAACAGGCCGGGAACATGGCGCGCGCCGGAGGTGTCGGCCTTGCCGAAACGATTTTTCACGCCTTGCAGAAAGGAGAACGCGATGCATGACGCCATGGAACAGACAACCGAAGCTCTGATGGATCTTCTGCGGGCCGAACGCCATGCGATCACCCATGGCGAGTTTGAGGCCATCCTTCAGACCGCGCGACGCAAAGAATCCCTGATGGCAGCACTGGCCGACGCCCCCGACGCGGAACTCGGCAAGATCCGTGAAATGGCGCATGAAAACCAGCGCCTTCTGAATGCCGCCCTGAAGGGTATCCGGGCGGCACAACGGCGGTTGAAAATCATCATGGGCGCCTCGAAAAGCTTCAACAGCTATGACGGTCAGGGGCGCGCGCGCACGATCAACCCCGACACCGGATCGGTGGAGCGGCGCGCGTAAAGCATTCTTCGAAAATCTGAATGACTTGGGGCCGGCCACAGAGCCGGCCTTAGCGTTCTGTTAGGGCTTGTAGTGCAAGGATCAACCCGCATCCGACGGGATGGCACGGAAAGGCAGGGTCCAGATCCGTATCGGTCAGAACGCCACGAGCGCCGCGTTGAACCGCGGCAAATGAAACCCGGCGCAAAGCGCCGTTTCTGTTAAGGATCTGATATGTCTAGCATTCTTACCAACACCAGCGCGATGGTTGCGCTGCAGACGCTCAAAGGCATCAACTCGAATCTCGCAACGACCCAGTCGGAAATCTCGACGGGCAAATCCGTCGGTTCGGCCAAGGACAACGCTGCCGTCTGGGCCATCTCGAAAGTGATGGAATCGGATGTGAAAGGCTTCGCGGGCATCTCGGACAGCCTCGCGCTTGGCGATTCGACCGTCGCCGTGGCACAAAACGCCGCAGAAACGATTACCGATCTGCTGACAGACATGAAAAGCAAGATCGTTGCCGCGCAGGAATCGAACGTCGACCGTGACAAGATTCAGGCCGATATCGTGGCATTGCGCGAACAGATCAATTCGGTCGTCGGCGCAGCCCAGTTCAACGGTCTCAATCTGATCGAAGGCACCGATGCGATCACGGTTCTTTCGTCGCTCGACCGGCAGACTGACGGCTCCGTTCAGGCCGCGCATATCAATGTGGCGCGCCAGGATCTGACGGCCTCGGCTGGTATCGCTGGCACGACGGCACTGTCGGGCATGACCGTTGCCGACCTGGGCACGATCACCGACGCCAACGGCGCAACGGTCACCGCCACCTCGGTCGCAACCGGCTCGGTGGCGCAGCTGCAATTTGCGGGCACCGCTGCAGACGGAAACGTGTATTCGATCGACATCGGCGGCAATACCGTGAGCTACACCGCGGATGTCACCGGCGGCGACACCGACACGACGATCCGCGATACGCTGCAAGGCATGATCAATGCCCTTGGGATCGAGGGCATCACCGCGACGGCAGGCACCAACACCGGTGAACTCGTCATTTCCAACACCAGCAGCTTCGAAGGCATGAATATCGGGGTTCAGGCCCCTGCTTCGGGCGGAACCCTCGTGATCGAAGAGCTGAACGGTGTGACCGGCCTCACCGCCACGTCGGGAACGATCGCGCAGCGCGCCGAAACGATCGACTTCTCGACGGCGGCCGCCGTGAACGATGGCGACACCTACAAGGTCACCGTTGCGGGACAGTCTTTCAACTATATCGCCGGTGCTGGCGAGACCATGGAAGATGTGGCCAAGGGGCTGAAAACCGCGATCGATTCGAACGCGCCGAGCGGCGTGACCACCCAGACGCAGTACAACGAAAGCACGGGCCAATGGTCGCTCGCGATCGACGATTCGACCGGCGGGCGGGCGCTGTCGCTCAACGTGACGACGGGTGGCACCGCTTCGGGCGGCCTTTTCGGTCTCGACAATATCGACGTGACCACCGACGCCGGGGCCGAAGCCGCGTTGGCCAATATCGAAACGATGATCGACACCGCCACCGAAGCGGCGGCGTCGTTTGGCTCCGTGGCCGGGCGCATCGAAACGCAGTCCGCCTTCATCAGCAACCTGTCGGACTCGATGAAAGCGGGCATCGGGGCGCTGGTCGATGCCGATATGGAAGAGGCGTCGGCGCGGCTGCAAGCCCTGCAAACCCAGCAACAGCTGGGCATTCAGGCCCTGTCCATCGCGAACCAGCAGCCCCAGAACATCCTGTCGCTGTTCAAATAACACGGAAGAAGGCGCCCTTGGGGGCGCCTTCGCCCCCCGCGGCAAAGCCGCGTCTTGATGCACTCAGCCACAGGAAGGATTTCCCGTGAACGCGACGACCATGGCCAAAACGGCTTATGCAAACCCAAGTCAACCGATCCGCACCTTGCGCGGAACCGAATACGAGCTGTTCGCTCGCATCACACACCGCCTCAAACAGGCCAGTACCGACGGGAAAGGCAGCTTCAACACGCTCGCCCGGGCTGTCTATGAAAACCGCAGGCTCTGGACCACATTGGCGGCGGATGTTGCCTCACCCGACAATGGCCTGCCTGCACAGCTCCGTGCGCGGCTTTTCTATCTCAATGAATTCACACAGGCACATAGCCGAAGGGTGCTCGCCGGCGAAGCCTCTGCAGCCATTCTGGTGGACATCAACACCTCGATCATGCGCGGCTTGCGGCAGGAAGGTGGCAGCGAATGACAGGTCTCGTCCTGAAGCTTGCCCCGAAAGAGCGCGTTCTCATCAACGGCGCGGTGATCGAGAACGGGGAGCGGCGATCACGCCTCGCGATCATGACGCCCAACGCACATATCCTGCGCCTGCGCGATGCAATCCACCCCGAAGAGGTCAACACCCCCGTGCGGCGGGTCTGCTACATTGCGCAACTGGTCCTGTCCGGCGATGCCGATGCGGATGAAGCGCGGATGCAACTGCTTCGCGGGATCGAACAACTGAGTCAGGTGCTAACCGACCACGACAGCCGCATCCAGCTCGGGCAGGCGACGACCGCCGTTCTGGAGGATCAGCATTATCAGGCGCTCAAGGCGCTGCGCAGCTTGCTGCCGCGCGAAGAACGCCTGCTGGCGGCGGGTCGGGCATGAGCTACACCCCCATCGTGCCTTTGGGCGGTTACGCTGGGTGGGCATTCCTGAACCGAACCATGGACTCGCAGAAGGCGGCCTTTGCCGCCTCTGCCGATTTGCAGAACCGCGAATCCTATTTTCGCGACAAGATCGGAAGTATCACCACGGCGGAAGAGTTGGTGAATGATCGGCGCTTGCTGAGTGTCGCCCTGGGGGCCTTCGGTCTCGATGACGATATCAGCAACCGCTATTTCATCCGCAAAGTTCTGGAAGAAGGCACCCTGGACACGGGCTCTCTGGCCAACAAGCTCAGTGACAAGCGCTACCTTGCGCTGTCCAAAGCCTTCGGCTTCGGCGATTATTCAACTCCGCGCACCGTCCTGTCGGACTTTCCGGATGAAATCCTCCAGAAATACGAAGAGCATCAGTTTGAAATCGCAGTGGGCAACAGTGATGAGACCATGCGCATGGCGCTGACCGTTCAGCGCGAACTGCCCGAACTGGCCGGAAAGCCGACTTCAGAAAACACGAAATGGTATTCTATCATTGGTTCGAAAACCTTGAGCGTGGCGTTCCAAACCGCCCTCGGATTGCCGTCGAGCATGGGTTCAATGGACATCGATCAGCAGGTTTCGATCTATCGTCAGAAGGCGGAAACCGTGTTCGGATCGGCCGATCCTGCGCAGTTCACGGAACCTGACACGCTGAACAAGCTTGTCAAACTTTACCTTCTCCGCAGTGAGATGGCATCGGTCAGTTCGCAAAGCGGCCAATCCATTGCGCTGCAACTGCTGCAAGGTCGGGGATCGAGTGGAGCGATCTCTTTGCTCCTGTGATCCCGGAAGACCGGGTTGTCTTTTGCCACGGCGCCCGGGCTCGATGCTCTTGCGCTTCCCCTGCATGCCGTCAGATCCACGACATCGCGCAGAACAATTGTGGACGTATAACGGGCCGCCCGCATCCTGCAACACGGCCAAAACATGCAATGGGGCGCGGCCGATACCGCGCCCCTGCTCTTCATCAGAACTTCGCTTCAAGCTTGACGTAGACGGTCCGCCCCGGCTCCATCACCCGCGTCATGGTGCTGTCAAAGACGTTCGAGCGGCTCAGATGGTTCGAATAGGCCTTGTCGAAGACGTTATCGACGCCCGCAAACAGCATCGCCTTCTCGCTCAACGCATAACCGCCGAACACATCGAGCGTTGCCCAACCGGCGCTGACACCCGGATCGCGCGACGGGTCGATGCGGGTCTGGCTCGACGCGAAATTCACACGCCCACCGGCGTGCCACAGGTCGGCCGCATAAGTGGCGCTGACCGAACCTTCAAGCGGCGGAATTTGCGCAAGCGGGCGGTCATCGGTGCGGTTCTGACCGTAGGTGTAGGTCACGTCCCCCGCCAAGGTCCAGTTACCCGATTGCAGGCTGCCGCCCAGTTCCACCCCCGCCAGCGTGGCGGAAACGTTGCGATAGGTGGTAACGCCGGGAATGGTGAACTGATCGCGCAGGATGTAATCGTTGACGCGATCGGCGAAGGCGGTCGCGGTAAAGGCCCAGGCCTTGCCCTCGGCCTCCAGCCCCACATCGATCTGGTGATGTTTCTCGGGCGCGATATCGGGGTTGCCGATCCAGTTGGACCGCGCAAAGGCCCGCTCACTCGCATCCGCCGTGCGCACCGAGCGCGACAGGCCCGAGAACAGCGTCACCCCGGGCGACAGTTCGTATTCCAGCCGCACCAGACCGCCGAAGTTATCCTCGGTCCGGGCCTCGTCGAAGGTGGTCCCATAATAGGTAGTGTAGAGCGTGTTCGGCGCGGGCGCGGGCGCCCCGGCAACGCCATCGGCAAGCCCTGCACTCGCCCGCACATGATCGTAGCGCGCCCCGAATTTCAGCGTTGTTCTGGCATCCAGCTTGGTTTCGGTTTCGGCATAAAGCCCGGTCTGTGAGATGGTCACATCGGGCCAGGACACCGAGGTCAGCCGCGAGACGTCACCCGCCTCGATCAGCGCCAGCATGCTGGCCGGACCGCCATAGCCGAAGGCCACACGATTGTTCGACTGGTAATCCAGACCGATCCTGGCGGTGGTCGTGCCGAAATCGAACTGCCCTTCGACCTTGCCACCATGGGTATCCGAGGTGGTGGGCGAGCGCATCAGCATCATCCCCGGCGTGCGCAGCGTGTAGTTGTCCATCTCGTGGTCAACTTCGGTCACGAACAGGTTGCCCTCGATCCGCGTCAGCGGACCCATGCCAACATCCATCCCACCACGCAGGCGATAGATCTTGGTATCCGACAGCGGGCTGTCCATGCCCGCGCCCGCAAACAGCACATCTTCGGCCTTGTCGCGTTCGATATCCAGCGCGATCTCGGCGCCTTCGGTCTTGTAGCCGAAGGTCACACCGGCGTTCTTCTGGGTATAGGCGCTGCGCTCCTCGCGGCCGTCGCCATCTTCGTAATTGTCGGCGTCCTTGTATTCGGCCCCCGCTTCCAGATAGAAGCCGCCGCCCAGATCCACCGCGATCGTGCCGCCGATTTCCTTGGTGTTGCCATTCGTGCCCAGCGCCGTGATCAAAGACCCGCTGACCTTCTTGCCCTCTTCGAATTCGGGGGCCTCACGCTCCAGCCGCACGGTCCCGCCCGAGCCGCCCGGGCCGTTCGTCACGCTGGCATAGCCTTTTTCCACGATGATCGTATCGGCCCGGTTGAGCGACAGCGTCGAGGTCGGCGGGTCCATCCGGTTCGGACAGCCGCCATAGGTGAACGAACCGGAATCGATCACATTCAGCTGGTTGGCCTGCTGGCCCCGGATCACGATGTCGAGCCCATGCCCGCCCATCCGGTTGATCGAGACGCCCGGGACCGAATTCAGCAGCGCCCCGCCATCCGAGGCTGGCGCGGCCTCGATGTCCATCGGCGTGAATTCATAACGCCCCGCCGTCAGGCGCGCGCGTTCGCGCAGCACATAAATCGGGTCGAGCGCGGTAACCGCGTCGGCGTCTTGCGCGAAGGCCGCCGGAGAAAGTGCGCACAGCAGCGCACCAGAGGCGCCAAGACGCGCCAAAGTCGTAAGTTTCATTGTCACTATCCTTTGAATATTCGCAGCCACGGGGTCCGCGTCTGTGCGCGGCACACGCCCGGGCATTTGGGTGTCAGCGAAAGATCAAAGGGCGCGAGGCGGCGCGCGTGCGGCCTGTTCGCGATGCAGCCGGAGCGGCGCAACCGACAGATCGGCCACATGTTCCGCGGGCACGAAATGGAATGTTGCGGCAAACTGCGGCGGCGTGAACACCGGCGCCAGCAAGGCCGCGCCCACCACACAGAAGGGGCAGCGATCCTGCACCGTTTGCGTTGGGGTGATCTCGACCTCGCCGGTCGCAAGGTTGATGGTGACGGTCTGGAACCCGTCGACACCACAAATGACCGAGCGGATATGGCCGGCTTCGAGCGGTGTGTCGAGGGCGACATAGCTCATCGCAACCTGGGCAGACAGCAACAGGCTCAGGACCGCCGCCAATGCGCGCGTCAGAACGTCCCGAATTTTGCTTTGCCTCACCATGGCTTCACGATCTGCGCCAAAAATTTAGGCGAAGCAACACGTTTGCGTGACCTGCGCGCTGCGGCAAATTATTTCCCCGCGCAGCGTTGCCGCCCCGCATCGCCCATGCCAGAAGTTGGCTACAGAACCCTTGACTGCCACGACGTCAGACGAAACAAGGACCCACGGGTCCCGGGCCCGAAGCGCGCAGTGGCGGCTGGAGTTCGGGGATGCGCAGTCGGCCACATCTGCTGTTTTTCCGATAGGAGAACGTCATGAAATTCCGCTTCCCCATCGTAATCATCGACGAAGATTTCCGCTCGGAAAACTCGTCCGGGCTGGGCATTCGCGCCCTGGCCGAAGCCATCGAAAACGAGGGCTTCGAAGTGCTGGGTGCCACCAGCTACGGCGATCTGTCGCAATTCGCGCAGCAGCAATCGCGCGCCTCGGCCTTCGTTCTGTCGATCGACGACGAGGAATTCAGCCCCGGCCCCGAGCTTGACCCGGCGGTCGAGAAACTGCGCGCCTTCATCGAGGAGGTGCGCTGGAAAAACGCCGACGTGCCGATCTATGTGCATGGCGAAACCAAGACCTCGCGCCACTTGCCCAATGATATCCTGCGCGAGCTGCACGGCTTCATCCACATGTTCGAGGATACGCCCGACTTTGTGGCAAAACACATCATCCGCGAGGCGAAAAGCTATCTGGAAAGCATCCAGCCGCCGTTCTTCCGCGCGTTGCTGGATTACGCCGAGGACGGGTCCTATTCGTGGCACTGCCCGGGGCATTCAGGCGGCGTGGCCTTCCTGAAAAGCCCGATCGGGCAGATGTATCATCAGTTCTACGGCGAAAACATGCTGCGCGCCGATGTCTGCAACGCGGTCGAGGAACTGGGCCAGTTGCTGGATCATAACGGCGCGATCGGTGCGTCGGAACGCAATGCCGCGCGGATTTTCAATTCCGACCATTGTTATTTCGTGACCAACGGCACCTCGACCAGCAACAAGATGGTGTGGCATCACACCGTGGCGCCCGGCGATGTGGTGGTCGTGGATCGCAACTGCCACAAGTCGATCCTGCATTCGATCATCATGACCGGCGCGATTCCGGTGTTTCTGAAACCCACGCGCAACCATCACGGCATCATCGGCCCGATCCCGTATAGCGAATTCGAGATCGACAGCATCAAGGCCAAGATCCGCGCCAACCCGCTGTTGGCCGGGGTCGACCCGGAAACCGTCAAGCCGCGGATCATGACGCTGACGCAATCGACCTATGACGGGGTTCTGTATAATACCGAGGTCATCAAGGGCCTGCTGGACGGCTATGTCGACAACCTGCATTTCGACGAGGCCTGGCTGCCCCACGCCGCCTTCCATCCCTTCTATGGCACCTATCACGCGATGGGCCGCAAGCGCGCGCGCACCAAGCATTCGGTGACCTATGCCACCCAGTCGATCCACAAGCTGCTGGCCGGGATTTCGCAGGCCAGCCACGTTCTGGTGCAGGACAGCGAGGATACCAAGCTGGACCGGCATCTGTTCAACGAAGCCTATCTGATGCACACCTCGACCAGCCCGCAATATTCGATCATCGCCAGCTGCGACGTGGCGGCGGCGATGATGGAACCCCCGGGCGGCACCGCGCTGGTCGAGGAAAGCATCCTCGAGGCGCTGGATTTCCGCCGCGCGATGCGCAAGGTCGATGAAGAATTCGGCGAAGACGACTGGTGGTTCCAGGTCTGGGGCCCCGAGGAACTGGAAGAAGAGGGCATCGGCCGCACCAAGGACTGGGTGTTGCGCCGCACCGACGAAGACGGCGTGCATCTGGCCGATGGCGAGGACAGCTGGCACGGCTTTGGCGACATGGCACCTGGCTTCAACATGCTCGACCCGATCAAGGCCACAATCATCACCCCCGGCCTGAACCTGGACGGCCGGTTCGAGGACACCGGGATTCCGGCCTCGATCGTCACGAAATATCTGGCCGAACATGGGGTCGTGGTCGAAAAGACCGGGCTTTACAGTTTCTTCATCATGTTCACCATCGGCATCACCAAGGGCCGCTGGAACACGCTTCTGACCGCGCTGCAACAGTTCAAGGATGACTACGCCAAGAACCAGCCGATGTGGCGCGTGATGCCCGAATTCTGCGCGACGCAGCGGCGCTATGAACAGATGGGCCTGCGCGATCTGTGCCAGCATGTGCATACGCTTTATGCCAAATACGACGTGGCCGTGCTGTCGACCGAGATGTATCTGAGCGACCACACCCCCGCGATGACGCCGACCGATGCCTTTTCGCATATCGCGCGCCGCACCACGCAGCGGGTGCCGATCGACGAGTTGGAAGGCCGGATCACCACCAGCCTCGTGACCCCCTATCCGCCGGGGATTCCGCTGCTGATCCCGGGCGAGGTGTTCAACCGCAAGATCGTGGAATATCTGAAGTTCAACCGCGAATTCGCCCGCGAATGCCCGGGGTTCGAGACCGATATCCACGGTCTGGTGCAGGAAACCGGCGCCGACGGGCAGAAGGTCTATTTCGCGGATTGCGTGGCCGAATAACGGCCCGAAAGGCAATCCGACAACAAAAAGCCCCCGCGCCGGATCGGATCGGCGCGGGGGCTTTTCTGTCCCGGGGCTCAGCGCGGGCTGCGCTTGGCCAGAATGCGCTGAAGGGTGCGGCGGTGCATGTTCAACCGACGCGCGGTTTCCGACACATTGCGGTCGCACAGCTCATAAACGCGCTGAATATGTTCCCAACGCACGCGATCCGCGCTCATCGGGTTTTCGGGCGGCGGCGGCAAGGCCTCGCCCCGCGCCAGCAATGCGTTGGTGATGTCGGTCGCATCGGCCGGTTTCGACAGGTAATCGGTGGCGCCGATCTTGACCGCGGCGACCGCCGTCGCAATCGCGCCATAGCCGGTCAGCACGACGATGCGCGCCTCGGGGCGGCGTTCGCGCAGCGCTTCAACCACATCCAGACCATTCCCGTCTTCCAGCCGCAGATCGACCACCGCATAGGCGGGCGGGCGACTTTGCGCGATGGCCTTCCCCGCGGCGACCGTTTCGGCCGTCTCGGTTTGAAAGCCGCGTTTCTCCATCGCACGGGCCAGCCGGGTCAGAAACGGAACATCGTCATCGACCAGCAAAAGCGTGCGATCGGGCCCCAGTTCCGCGAATTCATCCTCGGCCATTGTGCTCCCCCGCATGGTTCCTTGAAAGGTTCTAAGCGTTCAGAGAAAAATGGTCAATTTCTGCATCATGTTTGCCAGGGGCTTATTTGGCACCCTTCCAGGCATCGACAAAGCAGGCCACGCGGTCGGCCATCTCTTCGGCGCTGGTGTCGCGGTTGAAGAAATCGACGAAGCCGATTTCGGGGAACACCAGATAGGTCTGGGTCGAATGGTCGATCAGGGTGTAGGGGTCGCCCGGGCTTTGCACCTTGAAATAGGTGCGATAGGCCTTGGAAGCCGCCGCCACCTGCTCGGCCGAGCCGGTCAGCCCGATCATCCGCGGGTGCATGATATCGGTGAATTCCCGCAGCAGTTCGGGCGTGTCGCGTTCGGTGTCGACCGAAACGAAAACCGGCGTCACGTCATAGCCGCGTTCATCCAGCAGCATCGTCGCCTCGGCGTTGCGGGCATTGTCCAGCGGGCAGACATCGGGGCAATAGGTATAGCCGAAATAAAGCAGGCTGGGCTTGGTGAAGACATCCTTGTCGGTCACCGTCTCGCCGGTTTCGGAAACCAGTGTGAACGGCCCGCCCAACTGCCCGCCGCCCCCCACGACCCCGCGGCGGCACTGTGCGAACATGTCGTCGCTGGGGCCTTGCGAGGCGAACCACATGCCGCCAAGCGCCAGAATGGCAACTGCGGTGGCCGCGATGGCTGCGGTGCGGGGAGAAAGGGACATGGCGTTTCCTGTTCGTCGTCAAGCATTGATTGCACGCGGTGAGGCTACTATCAAATAGTCCACAGGTGAATGTGACAACCAGACCTATTTCGGTCTGATCGCGGAGGAAGAATGCCCGACCGTTTCGAGGCGGGGCCACGACTGGCCGAAGCCCACCACGATTGGGTTCGCCTGCGCACCCTGATCTTCCTGCGCTGGACCGCGATCATCGGGCAGATTGCGGCGATTTTCGTTGCATGGTGCTGCTATGAAATCGCGCTGGATCTGGCGCTGTGTCTGGCGACCGTCGGGGCCTCGGTCGCGGCGAATATCGTTGCGATCTTCCTGTTTCCCGAAAGCCGGCGGCTGAGCCAGGCCGAGGTGACGGCCACCCTGCTGTTCGACTCAGCGCAACTGGCGGTCCTGCTGGCGCTGACGGGCGGGCTCAACAACCCGTTTGCGCTGCTGATTCTGGTGCCGGTGACCATCGCCGCCACCGCATTGGAACGGCGCCCGACGATCCTGCTGGGGGTGGCAACGATTGCCATGATCACGCTGGTCAGCTGGTTTCACCTGCCGCTGGTGACCCTTTCGGGCGAGGTGATCGCGATGCCAACGGTGGTCGAATTCGGCTTCTGGCTGGCCATCGTGATCGGCGTGGCCTTCCTGGGGGCCTATGCTTACCGGATTTCGAGCGAGATCCATTCGATGGGCGACGCGCTGCTGGCAACGCAACTGGCCCTGGCGCGCGAACAGAAGCTGACCGATCTGGGCGGCGTGGTGGCCGCCGCCGCGCATGAACTGGGCACGCCGCTGGCGACGATCAAGCTGGTGTCTTCGGAACTGGCCGATGAACTGGGCGACCGCCCCGAACTGCACGACGATGCGATGCTGATCCGCGAACAGGCCGACCGCTGCCGCGACATCCTGCGGTCGATGGGGCGGGCGGGAAAGGATGACCTGCATCTGCGCACCGCGCCCCTGCTGGCGGTGCTGCGCGAAGCCGCCGAACCGCATATGGATCGCGGCAAGGACATCTATTTTGACGTTGGTCCGGGCCCCGGCGGCAGCGATCGCCAACCGATGATCTATCGCTACCCCGAATTGATCCATGCGCTGCGCAACCTGATCCAGAACGCCGTCGATTTCGCGCAAACCACGGTCTGGGTCGATGCGGAATGGACCGACAAGACAATCACCGTGCGCATTGCCGACAATGGCCGGGGCTATGCTCCGGGCGTGCTGGGACGTATCGGCGATCCGTTCCTGCATACGCGCGGCGGCGACCGCGACCAGCGCCCGGAATATGAAGGCATGGGCCTGGGCCTGTTCATCGCCAAGACCCTGCTGGAGCGCACCGGTGCGCGGCTGCGATTCACCAATGGCGCCGATCCGTTTCTGAACGACCCCGAACACCCTGTCCGCTCGGGCGCGATCGTCGAGGCGGAATGGCCCGCCAACAGGCTGCTCTCGGCCGATATCGGTGCCTTGGGACAAAATCAGCCGATCGCCTGAGCCGGAGCACCCCTCTCGCCCGGCTGTTTTATCAGCCTTAACGGCACATTAACCATTCTCCGCGAAGCTCGGTCTCGGGACAGAGGCAAAAAGGCTGCGCAAATGCAGGTTGAATGGATTCAGGCACTCATCATCGTCGTCACCTCGGTCGGCTCGGCGCTGATCGCGCTGTTGTTGCTCTCGGTCTGGACCCATCGCAGGGCGGCGGCCCCCGGGGGCCTTGGGCTGGCGCATCCGGTGCTTGAACAGACCGTGTTTCTGTTCGACGATCAGGAATTGGTCGACGCGACCGGCCCGGCCCGTGCGCTGCTGGATGCCGCGCCGATGGCGGCCAGCGAATGGGCCCGGCTGTCGGCCTTCCTCGCACCTCGCTTTGACGGCTTTGCCAGGGCGATGTCGGCGCTGGCCGAACGCGGGCATATCGAACTTTGCTCCAGCCCCGGCGCCGAAGATCACGGCCAGCTCAAGCTGATCGCCGAGGATGTGAACGGTCTGGCGCGGATCACCCTGATCGACCCCGAGGCCGAGGGCCGCGGCATTCTGGTCGACGGCCTGTCGCAACGCGCGCTCGAAGATGAACTGGACCTGCTGCGCCTGACGCTCGATCATTCCCCCGCTCTGGTCTGGCGCGAAGATGCCAACGGCACGCTGACCTGGGCGAACCGGGCCTATATCCTGCGCTCTGGCGCGCTGGAGGATACCGAAGAAGCGCTGGTCTGGCCGCTGCCGCGACTGTTCAACCTTGATACAGCCACCACGCTGGGCGGTTCGCGGCGGATGCGGCTCGATGGGGCGGAGGACAAGCCCGCCTGGTTCGATTGCCACAGCTTCCCGCTGGAAGGGGGTGCGCTGCATTTCGCCCTGCCCGCCGATGCCACCGTGCGCGCGGAAAAAGCGCTGCGCGATTTTGTGCAGACGCTGACCAAGACCTTTGCCGATCTGCCCATCGGCCTTGCAATCTTCGACCGTCAGCGCCAGTTGCAACTGTTCAACCCCGCGCTGATCGACCTGTTGCAGCTGGGCCCTGAATTCCTGTCTGCACGCCCCACGCTTTACGCCTTTCTCGACCGGCTGCGCGAGGCGCGGATGATGCCGGAGCCGAAGGATTATCGCAGCTGGCGGCTGCAGATGACCGAGTTGGAACAGGCTGCCGCCGCCGGGTTTCATTCCGAAACCTGGACCTTGCCTTCGGGCCAGACCTATCGCGTCACCGGGCGCCCGCACCCCGACGGCGCCGTGGCCTTCCTGTTCGAGGATATTTCTTCGGAAGTGTCGCTGACCCGCCGCTTCCGCGCCGAACTGGAAATGGGGCAAGAGGTTCTGGACCTGATGTCCGAGGCCGTCGCGGTCTTTCTGCCCTCGGGCGAACTGGCCCTGTCGAACCGCGCCTATGGCCGGCTTTGGGGGGTCGAACCCGACACGACGCTTGGACGCGTCACCATGACCGATGCCCTGCGAATCTGGCAAAGTCAGTGCGAAAGCAGCCCTGTCTGGGCCGACGCACGCGACTTCTCGGCAAGGGTGGGCACTCGCCAGCCGATTGCCGACACGGTGACCCTGCTGGACGGGCGCAGCCTGAGCTGCCGTTTCCTGCCGATGAGCGGCGGTGCGATGATGGCCAGTTTCGCCCTGCCGCCGGGCCCTGTGATAGCCGGGCATCCGCCGCCGCCGGGGGCAGACCTGCGCGCAACGGCCCAAAGCGCGCGCTGATACAGCTTGCGGCAGGCCATGGGCGCGGTAAAACTGCGCCCATGTCTCAGCCCTTCCTGTTCCTCGATCTTCCCGATGCCGATGCGACCGCATATCTGGCGCAGCAGATGGCGCCCGCGCTGCAGGCCGGGGATGTGCTGCTGCTGGAAGGTCCGATCGGCGCCGGCAAGACCCATTTCGCGCGCAGCCTGATCCAGTACCGTCTGGCCATGCTGGGGCGCCATGAAGACGTGCCTTCGCCCACCTTCACGCTGGTGCAGGTCTATGATGCCGGAACCGAGATCTGGCACGCCGACCTGTACCGCCTGAGCCACCCCGACGAGGCGCTGGAACTGGGCTTCGACGAAGCTTTCGAAACGGCAATCTGCCTGATCGAATGGCCCGACCGTCTGGCCGGGCTCGCGCCCGACACCGCACTGACCCTGCGCTTTGAAACAACCGACGAGGGCGCCGCCCGGCGTGTCGCGTTTTCGGGCGATGCGGTCTGGCAGGACCGGCTGCGGCATATCCTGGACGCACCTGATGGATAAGACCGGCGCCTTCCTGACCGCCGCAGGCTGGGGCACGGCGCGGCGCAGCCCGCTGGCAGGCGATGCCTCGGCGCGTCGCTATGAACGGCTGTCACGCGGGGCCGAGCGTGGGGTTCTGATGATCAGCCAGCCGGGCGACGAGATTCAGCGGTTTGTGCGACTTGCCCGATGGTTTCACGGCAATGGCCTGTCCGCCCCCCGGATTCTGGCCGATGGCACGGCGCAGGGGCTGCTCCTGCTAGAGGATCTGGGCGACGATCTGGTTTCGCGGCTGATCGCGCAGGACCCGGCCCGTGAAGCCCCGCTTTACGATGAAATCACCGCATTTCTTCTGGATCTGCACCGCCTGCCGCCCCCCGATTTCGTGGCGCCGCTGGACGGGCCCGGCCTGGCCGAACTGGTGCGCCTGACCCCCGACTGGTATCCCTGCACCTCTGCCGCGGCGGCCGAGGACCTGGCGCATGCCATCGGCGCCCTCTACACGCAACTGAATTGCGAAGCCCCGGTGCTGAGCCTGCGTGATTTCCACGCCGAAAACGTGCTCTGGCTGCCAGGACGGGCTGGCGCCGCGCGGCTTGGGCTGCTGGATTTCCAGGATGCGGTGGCCACCCATCCGGCCTATGATCTGGTTTCGGCCCTGCAAGATGTCCGGCGCGATGTGTCGGGCACGATCGAGGCCCGGCAATGCGCGGCCTATGCGCAGGCACGCGGGCTCGACCCTGAACGGTTCGGCGCGATCTATGCGCTGCTTGGCCTGCAGCGCACATTGCGGATACTGGGCGTTTTCGCCCGCCTCTGCCGCGCGATGGGCAAGGCGCAGTATGTCGCGCTGATGCCCCGTTGCTGGGCCCATATCGAACGCAACCTTGCCCACCCCGCCCTGCAGGATCTGACAAGAACCACGCGCGCGGCCTTCCCGGCGCCCACAGCAGAAATCATGCAAAGGATTCAGGACCGATGCGGCAAAGACCCGATGCATTGATGTTGTTTGCCGCAGGCTTCGGCACGCGGATGGGGGAACTGACCAGATCGCGCCCCAAGCCGCTGGTCCAGGTCGCCGGGCGGCCCCTGATCGAGCACGCACTCGATCTGGCGCGCGCGGCCGATGTCGGGCCCATCGTGGCAAATGTGCATTACCTTCCCGATCAGATCATCACGCATCTGGCCGGACAGGATGTGCTGATTTCCGATGAACGCGACCGCATTCTGGAAACCGGCGGCGGGTTGCGCAAGGCGCTTGGCCTGCTGGGCGCCGGTCCGGTGATGACGCTGAACACCGATGCCGTCTGGAGCGGCCCCAATGTGATCACACAGCTGCGCGAGCAATGGCAAGGCGCACGAATGTCGGCGCTGTTGGCTCTGGTTCCGGTCGAGCGTGCCCTTGGTCACACCGGCAAAGGCGATTTCGCGCTGGCCCCGGATGGCCGGATCAGCCGTGGCACGGGTTATGTCTATACCGGGGCGCAGGCCCTGAATCCTGCTGGAATAGAGACGATTCCAGAGGCGGTTTTCTCTCTCAACCTGCTTTGGGACCGGATGATTTCCGAAGGGCGTGCCTATGGCACCGTCTATCCCGGACGCTGGTGCGACGTCGGGCGCCCGGACTGCATTCCCCTGGCCGAAGCGATGCTGGGTGCGGCCGATGGCTGAGCCGCGGATCTTTGCCCTGCCCCCCGGGGTCGATTTCGCCCGGGAGCTTGTGGCCGGTCTGATCGCCCGCATGGCAGATCGCCCCCCCGAGGCAATGGCGCGGGTGCAGCTTTACCTCAACTCGGGCCGCACCCAACGCCGCGTGCGCGAGGAATTCGACCGTCACGGCGCGCGGTTCCTGCCCCGGCTGCGTCTGGTAACGGACCTTGGGCGCCAGCCTTTGCTGGGCGTGCCCCAAGCAGTGCCTGCGTTGCGCCGCAGGCTTGAACTGGCCCAGCTGGTCGCGCTGCTGACAGAGCGCCTGCCGGGGTTCGAGACCGGCAGCAATATCTTCAGCCTCGCAGACAGCCTTGCCGAGTTGATGGCCGAGATGCAAACCGAAGGGGTGCCGCCCGCGGCACTGGAGCGGCTCGACATCGACGACACCCACGCGCGGCATTGGCAATACAGTCTCGAATTCATCAAGATCGTCGCCCATTTCTTCGAAGCCGACACCGCCCCAGACCCGGACGCGCGCCAACGCCGCATCGTCGAGGCGACGATTGCCCAGTGGCGCCATAATCCGCCGCAAGATCCGATCATCGTTGCGGGGTCCACCGCCTCTCGTGGCACCACCTCGCTGCTGATGGAGGCGGTTGCGCAACTGCCGAACGGGGTGATCGTTCTTCCCGGGTTCGACTTCGATATGACGGAATCGGGCTGGAATAGTCTCTGTTCGGGGCCGTTTCCGAACGAAGACCACCCACAGTTCCGGCTGCACGCTTTGCTGCAGCGGCTTGAACTTTCTCCCGGTGCGTTGCCGCGCTGGACCAACGCCACACCGCCGTCGCCGCAGCGCAATGCGCTGATGTCTCTGGCGCTGCGGCCAGCCCCGGTGACCGACCAATGGATGACCGAGGGCCGCACCCTGGGGGATCTGCGCCCGGCGTGCGAGCAGGTGACACTGCTGGCTGCCCCCGATGCGCGGCGCGAAGCGCTGGCACTGGCACTGATCCTGCGCGACGCGGCCGAACGCGGCGTGAAGGCCGCACTGATCACGCCCGACCGGATGCTGACGCGCAGGGTTAGTGCCGCGCTGGAGCGGTGGGGCATCGTGCCCGATGACAGCGCGGGGGAGCCGCTCCACCAGACTGCGCCGGGGCGCCTGTTGCGCCATGTCGCGGCGCTGCGGGGGCGCAAACTGGCCCTGGAATCGCTGCTTGTGCTCTTGAAGCACCCACTGACGGCCACCGGATCGAACCTGCGCGGGGCGCATCTGCGCTTCACCCGCGAAATCGAGCTGGAGTTGCGCCGCAACGGGCCGGCTTTCCCCGAAAACGCCGATTTCCTGCGTTGGGCAGGCGGCGAAGACCCGGATCGGCACGCCTGGGCTATCTGGCTTGGCGCGGCGCTACAGGGATTTGAAAATACCGCAGAGGCCCCACTTTCCGCCTGCGTAGAGACACATTTGCAGATAATCGAGGCGCTGGCCGCCGGCCCCGGCGGAACCGCCGAAACCAGCGGGCTGTGGCGCGAAGAAGCCGGCGAGCAATGCCGCCTGCTGTTTGCCGAGCTGCGCGAAGAGGCATCTCACGGCGGGATCTATTCGCCCGCAGCCTATGCGGATCTGGTCAATCGTCTGCTGCAAACCGGCACCGTGCGGCAGACCCGCGAAGCGCATCCACATATCGCGATGCTGGGCACGCTGGAGGCCCGTATCCACGATGCCGAACTGGTGCTTCTGGCCGGCCTGAACGAAGGCATCTGGCCTGAATCCCCGTCCCCGGACCCGTGGCTGAGCCGCAAGATGCGGCTCGATTCAGGCCTTTTGCTGCCGGAACGCAAGATCGGCCTCTCGGCGCATGATTTCCAACAGGCCGTTGCCGCGCCGCAAGTCGTGCTCAGCCGGGCGCGACGCAGCTCCGAGGCCGAGACCGTGCCATCGCGCTGGCTCAATCGGTTCACCAACCTGCTGAACGGTCTGCCGGATCAGAACGGTCCGGCGGCCTTGCAGGCGATGGAGGCGCGCGGGGACGATTGGCTGCGGCTGGCCGAAGCCGTCAGCAGGCCGCGCGAAACCCTGCCCTCGGCGCCGCGGCCATCGCCCCGGCCCCCGGTCGCGGTGCGCCCCCGCGAATTGCCCGTCACTGCGATCAAGACCCTGATCCGCGACCCCTACGCCGTCTATGCGCGGCGCATTTTGCGCCTTGCGCCGCTCGACCCGCTGCGCCCGGAACCCGATCCGCGGTTGCGCGGACAGGTCTTGCACAAGATCGTCGAGCATTTCGTCAGGGAACGCCCCCCGGGCGAAACCCAGGCCAAGGGCGAAGCGCGGCTGTTGCAGATATCGCGCGAGGTTCTGGCCCACGAGATCGCCTGGCCCAGTGCGCAACATCTGTGGCACGCACGGATTGCCCGGATCGCGGCGAAATTCGTCGCGGACGAGGCACAGCGTGCCGCCGAGGGAGCGCCTGCGATCATCGAGAAAAAAGGCTCTGTTGCACTGGAAAACCTGGGATTCCTGCTGACGGCCAAGCCCGACCGGATCGACATTCTGCCCGATGGCACCACCCATGTTTACGATTACAAATCCGGGACGCTGCCCAGCGACAAAGAGGTTTTGTATTTCGACAAGCAGCTGCCACTGGAGGCCGCGATGGTCGAGCGCGGCGCTTTTGCGGCAATCGGCCCCCGAGCGGCCGGGCCGATGACCTATATCCGCTTGGGCGGCGATGGCGAAACCCGCACGCTGGCGATGAAAGAGGAAACCATCGCGCAGATCTGGGACAAGCTGAAGCAGCTGATCGCCGCCTATCAGCGCCCCGATCAGGGCTATACCGCGCGCCGGGCGCTGCAAAAGGAAACCGATGTCAGCGATTACGACCACCTCTCGCGCTATGGCGAATGGGAAATGAGCGATCCGGCCAAAGCGGAGACACTGGAATGACCCGGCGCGACCCGGCAAGCGAACGGCAGGTTCAGGCCGCCGCGCCCAGCGACTCGGTCTGGCTGTCGGCCAATGCGGGTTCGGGCAAGACCAAGGTGCTGACCGATCGGGTCGCGCGCCTGCTTTTGGCTGGAACAGAGCCGCAAAAGGTGCTGTGCCTGACCTACACCAAAGCCGCCGCAACCGAGATGCAGAACCGCCTGCTGAAGCGTCTGGGCGCCTGGGCCATGCTGGGCAACGCTGAACTGCGGCAACAACTGACCGATCTGGGCGAAGACGGTGTGATCACAGATGCGCATCTGGCGCAGGCCCGGCGGTTGTTCGCCAAGGCAATTGAAACGCCGGGCGGCCTGAAAATCCAGACCATTCATTCGTTCTGTGCCGCACTGCTGCGTCGGTTCCCACTGGAATCCGGGGTGCCCCACGGGTTTGCCGAAATCGACGATCGCTCGGCTGCGGTGCTGCGCGCCGACATTCTGGAAGAACTGGTGCAGGGCCCGGATGCCCCGCTTTTCGACGCGGTCGCGCGGTATTTTTCGGGCAGCGACATTGCCGACCTATTGGCCGAAATCAGCCAGCACAGAGACTGTTTTTCTGCCGATCTGAACCTTTCGGACATGCTCGAGGCCTTCGGTCTGCCGCGGGATTACACGCCCGCGTCGCTGCCGCAGATCGCCTTCGACGGGTCCGAGGCCGATCTGGTACAAAGCGTGGCGCCGGTGCTGATGGGCCAAAGCAAGACCATGCAGGATCTGGCCCGCAACCTGCAGGCAGTGGACTGGACCGCGCCGGACGCCGGGACCTTCGACACCCTGTTCAACCTGTTTCTTTACAAGGACGGCGGTTTGCCCCGGGCCGAGGCAAAAACCGCCAGCATCCCGACGAAAAAGGCCGTCGAAGCACTGGGCGAAGATCTGACAGAGGCGTTTCACGCCTTTATGGAGCGGATCGCACGGGCCCGCGGCGCGCAACTGGGTTTTGCCGCCGCCCAACGCAGTTTTGCCCTGCACCAATTCGCCCGCAGTTACCTGCCCCGGCTGGCTGCCCGCAAGGCGGCACGCGGCTGGCTGGATTTCGACGATCTGATCGAGCGCGCCGCGGCGCTGCTGTCGAACCCTTCGGTCGCGCAATGGGTCTTGTTCCGCATTGATGGCGGGATCGACCACATTCTTGTCGATGAGGCACAGGATACCAGCCCCGGACAATGGACGGTGATCGAGCGGCTGACCGACGAATTCACCGCGGGCGAAGGGGCCCGGGGCGAACGCCGGACGATCTTTGTCGTGGGCGACCGCAAGCAGTCGATCTATTCCTTTCAGGGTGCCGATCTGCTGCGTTTTGAGGCGATGCAGAGACTGTTTTCGGAAAAATTCGCCGCTGTGGAGCGTCCGCTTCTTGGCGCCGATCTGCTGCATTCGTTCCGCTCGTCCTATGCGATCTTGCGGTTGACCGACCTGACCTTCAGCGCGCTGGAAAATGATGGATTGGGCGGTGCGCCGGAACATCTGGCCTTCCATGACCGGCTGCCCGGTCGGGTCGACCTGTGGCCGCCTGTTCCGAAATCCGAAAAGCCCGCGGAAACGGACTGGGAAAACCCGATTGACCTGCGCAGCGAGCACGAAGAACGCGTCGTTCTGGCCCGCAAGATCGCCGCCGAGATCCGCGCGATGATCGACAGCGGCACGCAGATTCCGCTGCAAACCGGCCAGCGCCCCGTGCATGAGGGGGATTTCCTGATCCTGGTGCAGCGGCGTGGGCCGTTGTTTGCCGAGATCATCCGCGCCTGCAAGGCCGCGGGACTGACGATTGCCGGCGCGGACAGGCTCAAACTCGGGGCAGAGCTGGCCGTGAAGGACATTCGCGCCGTTCTGACGTTTCTGGCAACGCCCGAAGACGATCTGGCGCTGGCAGAGGCGCTGCGCTCGCCTCTGTTCGGCTGGACCGAGGCCGAGCTTTACCGTCTGGCGCAACCGCGCAAAGGCTATCTGTGGCAAGCCCTGCGCGAGAATGACGCGATCCATCCCGGCACGCTCGAAATCCTGCAGGATCTGCGCGATCGTTCTGATTTCCTCCGCCCGTTCGACCTGATCGAGCGGCTGTTGAACAACCATCGTGGGCGTGACCGGCTGATTGCGCGGCTGGGGCGCGAGGCTGAGGATGGCATCGACGAACTGGTCACCCAGGCCCTGAGCTATGAACAGACCGAGGTGCCCAGTCTGACCGGGTTTCTAGTCTGGCTTGCGGCCGATGACGTCGAGGTCAAACGCCAGCTGGAAGGCGGCGGTCGGGCGATCCGGGTGATGACCGTGCATGGGGCCAAGGGGCTGGAGGCGCCGATCGTCATTCTGCCCGACACCGCGAAGGGCCGCGGCCCGCGGTCGCACGAGATCTACCCGATCGCGCCGGGAATGGCGGGCTGGCACAGTTCGGCCGCGCTCGCCCCCGAAACCTTGCGCGGCGTGCAGGAACTGGAAGCGCAGCGCCTGCGCGAAGAAAAGATGCGGCTGCTGTATGTGGCTCTGACGCGGGCCGAAAAATGGCTGATCGTTGCCGCGGCAGGTGAGACCGGGAGTGGCGAGGACAGCTGGTATGCGCTGATCGAAGAGGGCATGAAAAAGGCAGGAACAGAGACTGTTCATGCCCAATCTGCCGCCGTGCAGGAGCTCGGCCCCGTGCAGCGTTTCAGCCATGGCTCCTGGCCCGAAGCGGGTGCGGCAGCCGTCGAAGATGCGCCGGAGCCCGCGCCGCCGCTGCCTGATTGGCTTGACAGGCACGCTCCCCGCCCCGCCCCGCCCCTTGCGCCGCTTTCACCCTCGGATCTGGGCGGGCCAAAGGCGCTGCCGGGTGAAGAAAACACTCTGGACCAAGACGCCGCAAAACGCCGTGGGCGCCTGTTGCACAGCCTGCTTGAACACCTGCCCTCCTGGCCCCGGGCCACCTGGCCGGACCTAGCCCGCGAGCTGTTGTCTGGCGGTGAAGACCGTGCGACTTCTGACGAAATAGAGACGTTTCTGGCAGACGCTGTGCGGATCCTGACATTGCCGGAGATGGCCGATTATCTGGGCCCCGACGCCTTGGCAGAGGTCGAAATCACCGCCCCGATTGCAGAACTGGACGGGCGCCAGATCCACGGCATCATCGACCGGCTTGTGATCACACCCAATCGCATCCGTGTGCTGGATTACAAATCGAACGCCGTTGTGCCCGCTACGGCACAAGAGGTGCCCCCGGGGATCGTGCGGCAAATGGCAGCTTATCGGGCGGCCTTGCAGCAGATTTATCCACAGCATGCCATCGACTGCTGCCTGCTGTGGACGGCGACGGGCCAGATCACCCGCCTGACCGACACACAGCTAGATGCGGCACTTCGCAGCGCCACACCATCTTGACGACCCCGGGGGGGCGCCCTACCTTCACCGCAACCCATCATTCAGGAGTTTCCAATGGCCACCGTTGCTGTCACCGACGCCACCTTTGACGAAGAAGTCCGCAAATCCGATGTGCCCGTCGTCGTCGATTTCTGGGCGGAATGGTGCGGCCCGTGCCGTCAGATCGGCCCGTCGCTGGAAGAACTGGCCAAGCAGTTCGAAGGCAAGGTGAAAATCGTCAAGGTCAACGTCGACGAGAACCCCGACAGCCCGGCCGTTCTGGGTGTGCGCGGCATTCCGGCGCTGTTCCTGTTCAAGAACGGCCAGGTCGTCTCGAACAAGGTTGGCGCGGCCCCGAAAGCGGCGCTGCAATCCTGGATCGAATCGGCTCTCTGAGGCCGCTTCGCCCGGATCAAGCGAAAGGCGCCTTCGGGCGCCTTTTATATTGGCCATCCATGATCCCGCAGCGCGGTCAGGATCTGTGCCTCGCACTCCGCCCGCCCTGCGTTGATCGCGCGCTGCTGCAAGAACCAATACAGATAGCGGTCGAAGTCCGGGGCTGCTTGCAGCGCCGCAAAGGCCCCCTCCACCCCGTCACGGGGCACCGACCCCGCGATGTGATGAAAGTCACTGCGGGCGAACAGAACCGCAGGCTTGCGCAGGAAATACCCCTCGAACGCCAGACCACTGTTTTGCGTGATCACAAAACTGCACGCGCGCAGGGCCTCGGCCGACTCTCCACGATAGATCCTGAAACGCGGGTGCCGCTGCGCCAGGTCCTGCAAGGCCGCGATTTCCTCTGCGGTGTAAATCTCTTTCGGATGCAGGCTGGCGACCAGCGGCAGCCCGGTCTGCGCCAGTGCCAGCTCGATCATCGCGACCGGGCTCATCGCCTGAAAACTGCGGTGCGCCCGCAACTGACCTTGCAGCGGAATGAAGGCAAAACCTTCGTCAGAGGGCAAAAAACCGGCAGGATAGAGACGTTTTTTCCAATTCTGAACAAAATGCTGTGCCTGCACCGGATCAATTGTCTCGGGGTCGAAGACCTCTTGCGCGACTGGCCAGAGCCAGCGTTCGGCCTGTGCCTCGATATGCCAGAAGGCGCCGACGTAGGTCCGCCGACAGGTCAGCGCGGCGGGATGGGTTGGCGGCTCCATATGAAACAGCGCGAATCCCTCTTTCGCAGGGGCCTCAAGCCGCGCCGACAGGGTGCTTTCAGCCAGGCTGACCTGCCAGCCCTGCGCTGTGATCACATCCATCAGACGGCGGAAAAAATTATGCCTGCCCGCGGTCACGACCGACAGGGTCGGGGCGTCAAGATAGATCGTCAGACACTGCGGCGCGCTCATGTCCGCACCCTAGCGCTGGCAGGGATCGGCGGGCAAGGGTTGCATGCGCGGGCCGGGCTGCTCATATCTGCACCAAACGGAGGACCCTATGGCGGACGATAAATTTCCGGGCTGGCACGGCACGACAATCATCGGTGTGCGAAAGGGCGGCCGCGTCGTGGTTGCAGGTGATGGGCAGGTCAGCCTGGGGCAGACCGTCATCAAGGGCACCGCGCGTAAGGTGCGCCGGCTGAGCCCCAGCGGGCATGACGTGGTGGCGGGGTTTGCCGGATCGACCGCCGATGCGTTCACCCTGCTTGAACGGCTGGAGAAAAAGCTGGAGGCCGCGCCGGGGCAATTGTCGCGCGCCTGTGTCGAGCTGGCGAAAGACTGGCGCATGGACAAATATCTGCGCAACCTTGAAGCGATGCTGATCGTGACCGATGGCCGCGATCTGTTCGTTCTGACCGGCGCGGGTGATGTGCTGGAGCCGGAACACGACATCGCCGCCATCGGGTCGGGCGGGAATTACGCGCTGGCCGCGGCCCGCGGGCTGATGGAAACCGATCTGGACGCCGAAGCGATCGCACGCAAGGCGATGGCGATTGCCGCGGATATTTGCGTCTACACCAACGGCAATCTGACGGTGGAAACGATTTCCCGCTAAGGGCCGCCCCCTTCTTATTTGGAGTGATCCATGACCGACCTGACCCCCCGCGAAATCGTGTCCGAACTGGACCGGTTCATCATCGGCCAGAACGACGCCAAGCGTGCCGTTGCCGTGGCGCTGCGCAACCGCTGGCGGCGCAAGCAGCTGTCGGCCGAGCTGCGCGAAGAGGTGTATCCCAAGAACATCCTGATGATCGGCCCGACCGGCGTCGGGAAAACCGAAATCAGCCGCCGTCTGGCAAAACTGGCCCGTGCGCCGTTTCTGAAGGTCGAGGCGACGAAATTCACCGAGGTCGGCTATGTCGGGCGCGATGTCGAACAGATCATCCGCGATCTGACCGACGCCGCGATGATCGAAACCCGCGAACGGATGCGCGAAGAGGTCAAGGCCCGCGCGCACAAAGCCGCTGAAGAGCGGGTGATCGAGGCGCTGGCGGGCACCGATGCGCGCGACTCCACCCGCGAGATGTTCCGCACCAAGCTCAAGAAGGGCGAGCTGGACGACAAGGTGATCGAACTGGAAATCGCCGATCAGCCCAGCGCCCCGCCGATGATGATGGGCGGCCCCGGAATGGAGCTGCAGATGCAGGGGCTGCAAGACCTGTTCAAGGCCTTTGGCGGCGCCCGGCGCACGCGCAAGAAACTGACCGTGGCGGAAAGCTATGAAGTCCTGATCTCGGAAGAGGCCGACAAGCTGCTGGACGATGAAACGGTCAAGGCCGCCGCGCTGGAGGCCGTGCAGCAATCCGGCATCGTCTTCATCGACGAAATCGACAAAGTCGCCGCGCGCGCCGAAAACCGCGGCGCCGATGTCAGCCGCGAGGGCGTGCAGCGCGACCTGTTGCCGCTGATCGAGGGCACGACGGTCTCGACCAAATACGGGCCGGTCAAGACCGACCACATCCTGTTCATCGCTTCGGGCGCGTTCCACATTGCCAAACCGTCCGACCTGCTGCCCGAACTGCAGGGGCGCCTGCCGATCCGGGTCGAGTTGCAGGCCCTGACCGAGGACGATTTCGTCCGCATCCTGACCGAAACCGACAATGCCCTGACGCTTCAATACAGTGCGCTGATGGCGACCGAAGAGGTGCAGGTGAACTTCACCCCCGACGGGATCGCCGCGCTTGCCCGGATCGCGGCCGAGGTCAACCGCAGTGTCGAGAATATCGGCGCCCGCAGGCTCTATACCGTGATTGAGCGGGTCTTCGAAGAGCTGTCCTTCAGCGCGCCGGATCGGTCTGGCGAAGCGGTCAGCATCGACGCGGCTTTCGTCGAGAAACATCTGGGCGATCTGTCCCGCTCGGCCGATCTGAGCCGTTACGTCTTGTAATCGTCACTGGCGGCGCGATCTGCTTTTTGCTATTCTGCGCATAACCTTGAAGGGGTGCGATGCGCAGGCTTTTGATGATTGCCTTGGTCTTGGTATCTGCCTGTGCGCCGCGCGGGCAGATCGCCTATGCACCGGACCCGACGGTAGAGGCGCGGCCGATTTTCGTAGGCTCGACCCGGGCCGAACTCACGACGAACCCGCCAACCCGGACCGAAACGCTGCGCCTGGCGCGTTATGACGTCACCATACCGCCCGATCGCCAACCTGGCGACATCGTCTATGCCAGTGCCGACCGGCCCGTCGATCCGCAGACGCAGTTTCTGGTCGCGCGATCCGAAAGCTACCCGGATGACCGTGATTTCCGCGCCGACCTGCGCCAGGCGCTTGCCCGCAACAACAACGAGGCGATCGTCTTTGTTCACGGCTTCAACACCACCTTCGCCGAAGGCCTGTATCGGCTGGCGCAGCTGGGGGCCGATTTCGATCTGCCCGGCGTTCTGGTGCACTATGCCTGGCCCTCGCGCGGGCATGTAATGGGCTATGCCTATGACCGCGATTCCGCACTGTTCGCCCGCGACGGGTTTCAGGATCTGCTGGTCGAATTGCGCAAGGCAGGCGCCCGCAGAATCCTGATCGTCGGGCATTCGATGGGGGCCGCGCTTTCCATGGAAACCATGCGCCAGATCGTGATTTCCGGCGATACCGAGACATTATCGCGCGTCTCGGGTGTGGTGCTGATCTCGCCCGATCTGGATGTCGACGTGTTCCGTGCGCAGGCCCACAAGATCGGCGACCTGCCGCAGCCCTTCATCATCTTCACCTCGCAGCGCGACAAGGCACTGTTGCTGGCCGCGCGGCTGAGTGGCGAGCCCTCCCGGCTGGGCAACCTGGAGGATGTGTCGCGCGTCGCCGATCTGCGCGTGACGCTGGTCGATGTCGGTGCTTTCAACACCCGCGAGGGGCACTTCAACGTGGGCAATTCGCCGGCGCTGATTGCGCTGCTGGGCAAGACCGGGCAGATCGCGGCCGTTCTGGAAGGCGAACAGAGGGGGCGCACCGGGCTGATCTCGGGGGTGGTGATTACCGTGCAGAATGCCACCCAGGTAATCCTTGCCCCGATAGAGGGCTGATCAGCGCAGGCGCCGCAGATAGACGTAATAGGCGCCCGATCCGCCATGTTTCAGATGCGCCTGATCGACCCGCATCACCACCGCGCCCAGGGGCGGCAGACGCAGCCACTGCGGCACCTGATGGCGCAATACGCCCTGCCGCTGCGGGATCGGCCCGTCGTCCAGCCCCTTCTTGCCCTTGCCGGTAATCACCAGAACCAGCCGCCGCCCGTTGTCCTGCGCATTCAGGATGAACCGGATCAGTTCGGGATGCGCCTGGGCCAGGGTCATGCCGTGCAGGTCGATCTTGGCCTCGGGCTCCAGTTTGCCGCGGGTCATCGCGCGATGCGCCTTGCGGTCCATCACCACGGGCTGCCGCGCCAGATGTTCGGCAATCGAGGGGGCCAGATCGTGCCGGAAGGCGAAATCCGGGCTGGACTGGCCAATCCTGAAATCCTTCACCTCGGGGCGCGGCACCTTGGGCGCGGGCTTGGACGCTTTCGGATCAGGCTCTGTTTCAGCGGAAACCGGGCGTTTGGGATGAAACGGCGTGGTCGAGGCCGCGACCCGCGACCACAGTTCCCGCTCTTCCTCGGTCAGCTTGCGGCGACGGCTCATGCGCGCCTCCGCAACCAGATCATCCGGCCATGATCGTTGATCGCCCCGGCCTCGGCCCCCGCCTCAGGCCCCGTGCCGCAGAAAATGTCGCCCCGGCCCGGCCCCTTGATGGCCGATCCGATGTCCTGCGCGACCATCAGCCGGGGCGTCCGCCCGGGGCAGTCGGCCCAGACCGGGCTGCCAAGCGGGATCACGTCGGGGTCGACCGCCAGGCTGCGCCCCGCGGTCACCGGCTGCCCCATGGCCCCGATCGGGCCGCTGTCTTCGGGCAGATCAAGCACCTGAAAGAATACGAAAGAGGGGTTGTGGTTCAGCAGATCCTGCACCTGCCCGGGGTTTTCGGCGCACCAGCGGCGGATCACGTCGGGGGTGATCGGCGCTGCCACGCCACGCCGTGCCAGCTCTGCCCCGATCGACCGGTAAGGTTGGCCATTCTTTGCGGCAAACCCCAACCGCAGGCTGCCGCCCTCGGCCAGACGCAACCGGACAGAACCCTGAACCTGCGCCAGAAACGCCTCGATCGCGGTTTCGACATAGGCAATTTCGTGCCCGGACAGCAGATCACCCGCAACAATCTCGGCGCGGGCATGCCATGGCTGCGAAAGGTCCAGCCCCGGGGGCGTGCTATAAAGCGGGTGCGAAAACGCCGCGTTGCGCTGGCGCGAGGCGGGCAATTCAGGCTCGTAATATCCGGTGAAATGCGCGGTGCCGGCGGGCACCACCTCGACCGGATCGAAATTTTCTTCGAAAAACGCGCGCGGGTCCGATGGGGCAACCGGCGCATCGGCAGTCAGCGAAAACGCCGCCCAGGCGGCGGCGTGATCATCGGCGCTCCAGCCGTCCAGCTCTGCCCATGATACCGGGCGCACGGGCTCAGCCGCCCGTTGCGACAAGCTGCCAGTTCGGATCGGCACTGCCCATCTTGCGCGCGAAGGTCCAGACGTCGCGTTGCTTGCGCGGGTTGCGCGGATCGCCCTCGACCACATCGCCCGCGGCATCGCGCGCGACCGAGATCAGCTCGGCCCCGAAGCGCACCGTCAATTCCGCCTCTTGCGTGGCCGGATCGAAGGTGGCCTCTTGCAGCGCCAGTTCGCGCAGACCCAGGAATTCGGCCTGCACCTCCAGCCCGCGCGCGACACGCGACTGCACCGCACTGTCGAAGGCGTCATAAACCTCGGGGGCCAGGAACGGGCGCACCTTGTTCAGATCGCCGGTCTCGAACGCCATGACGATCATCTCATAGGCGCCGCGCGCGCCCTGCAGGAAGGTGTTGACGCTGAACGCCGGCTCCACCCGTTTCATCGCAGCCAGCGCAAGCGCCGCATCCGAACCTTCGGGGACATGATCGGTGATGTCCTGATCGGGCCCGCCTTCGATCACCTCGAAGTTGCGGCGCGCGACGGGGGCATCGGCATCGGGGGGCGTCAGCGGCGCCTCATAACCATCCCGCGTGCCCAGCACGCTTTTGAGGCGCAAAATCAGGAACACCGCAATCCCGGCAAGAACGATCAGCTGAATAACGGCATTGGACATCGGGGACCCTTGAAAGACGGCTGGCTTGGTATTTCGTTGCACTCCACTTATGTAAGTCACCGGCGCAATCAAGTCCACCTGCGCGCCTGGAGTTAGAAAGACCCTGGGAGGGGCCGTAAATGTGGATTTTTCTGGCCTTTCTGGCCGTGCCGATGATCGAAATCGGGCTGTTCATCCAGGTTGGCGGGCTGATCGGCCTGTGGCCGACGCTGGGTGTCGTGCTGCTGACGGCGGTGATCGGCACTGTGCTGGTGCGCTCGCAAGGGGCGCAGGCGCTGGCCGATTTGCGCACCTCGATGAATGAGATGCGCGACCCAACCGCGCCCCTGGCCCATGGCGCGATGATCGTCTTTGCCGGCGCGCTTTTGCTGACGCCGGGGTTTTTCACGGATGCCTGCGGTCTTGCCCTGCTGATCCCGCAGGTGCGCCGTGCGGTAATCCGCTATGTCGCCGCCCGCGTTCAGGTGACAGGCTTTGCCGCCCAAGGCAGCGCATCCGGCACGGTGTTCACCCAGGATGGCCGCCCCACCATCATTGACGGCGATTTTCAGGAAATAGACCCCGAAAACCTGCCCCCGCGCGGCCCCTCGGGCTGGACCCGGCATTGAGACATGGGGGCCGGGGTGCTAAACCCGTGCCCAAATCGAGTTTGGAGAAACCTATGACCGACGAAACCAACGGGGCCGCTGCCGCGCAGCCGCAGATGAAAATGAACATCCTCGCGCAGTTCGTGCGCGATATGTCGTTCGAAAACGCGGTGGCGCAGAAGGGCCTGCAATCGGCCGATGTGCAGCCCGAAATGCAGGTGCAGGTGAGTCTGGACGCCCGCAAGCGCCCGCAGGAACACCAGTATGAGGTGATCACCAAATTCAAGGTGACCGCAACGAACAAGGCGACGAATTCGCCGCTTTACCTGCTTGAAGTCGATTACGGCGGGATCTTCCACATCGAAGGCATCCCGGAAGAGCAGATGCACCCCTTCCTGCTGATCGAATGCCCGCGTCAGCTGTTCCCCTTCGTGCGCCGTATCGTTTCGGACGTGACCCGCGACGGCGGTTTCCCGCCCTTCAACCTCGACATGGTTGATTTCGTCGCCCTTTACCGCGCCGAGCTGGCCCGCCGCGCCGAAAGCCAGCGGCCCGCGGATGCGCCCGTTTCCTGAGCATTTGCCCGCATCCTGCCAGCGCGGGGCGCGGCAAGCTGCCTCAGGGACAAGGTGACCACATGACATTGGACGCCGCCGTGCAACATGCTACGGCGGCGTCTTCGGTTTTCGGTTCGGGTTACATGAACGATCAGATCCCCGCTTGGGTCGGCGACAAGCTGACCCCGATGGACAAGATGGAGGTCCATCGCCAAGGGCTCCGCCACAAGGCGGTGTCGATTTTTGTCGTGGACGGCGAAAAAGTGCTGATCCAGCGCCGGGCCTTGGGCAAATACCACTCGCCCGGCCTGTGGTCGAACACCTGCTGCACCCATCCGCACTGGAACGAACGCCCCGAGGAATGCGCCGTGCGCCGCCTGCGCGAGGAATTGGGGATTTCCGGGCTTTACCCGGCACATGCAGATCGGCTCGAATATCGTGCTGATGTCGGTCAAGGGCTGATCGAACACGAGGTGGTCGATATCTATCTGGCCTATGCCCGGCCCGACATGCCGCTGGCCCCGGACCCGTCCGAAGTGGATGCCGTGCGCTGGATCGGGCTTTACGATCTGGCCGCCGAGGTGCGCCGCCACCCCGAGAGGTTCTCGCGCTGGCTGGCGATCTATCTGTCAAGCCACATGGACCGCATCTTCGGCGCACTCCTGCGCAGCTGAGCCGGCAGACCGCGATCACTTTTCCGCCGAGCGAACCGAAAACCCGACCAATGCGGTCCGTCCCCACTGGAATTCCCGGCATAATGCTGCGACTTTGGCCGGGATTAGGGCGAGGTGGTTTGGTGCGGGTAATCGGGACAATCTGCGGTGGGCTCGTCATGGCCGTGGCCATGGCGCAATCGCTTGTGGCCCTTGATTTCAGTTTCGAAACCCCCGGCGCCAGCGAGGATCTGCGCGCGATCCTGCGCGGCGCTTCGCTGACGCGCGAGGCCAGCCAGGCCAAAACCCCGGATGCGCAGGATCTGTTCGCCTCGGCCCGCGCCGATTACGCCCGCCTTCTGGGCGCGCTTTACGATCAGGGCTATTATTCGGGGCGCATTTCGATCCGTGTCGACGGGCGCGAAGCGGCGGCGATTGCGCCAATGGATGCCCCCGACACGATCAACGCGATCCGTGTCACGATCGAGCCGGGCCCGCAGTTCCACTTCGGCGTGGCCGAGATTGCGCCGCTTGCGCGCGACACCGAACTGCCGCAGGGCTTTGCCACCGGGGCCAGCGCCCGTTCGGGGCTGATCGTCGAGGCGGCAACCACAGGCGTCGAGGGCTGGCGCAACCAGGGCCACGCCAAGGCCAAGGTCAGCAGCCAGTCGCTGACCGCCGATCATCGCACCCAGATCCTTGATGCTCATATCGGGCTGGCGCCCGGCCCGCAGCTGAGTTTCGGCAAGATGTCGATTGACGGCTATGAACGGCTGCGGCCCAAGCGCCTGGTGGAAATCGCAGGCTTCCCGACCGGCGAACGTTTCGACCCCGCCAAGCTGGAAGAGGTGCGCGCACGGCTGCGGCGCACCGGGATTTTCAGCTCGGTCACCCTGACCGAGGATGAGGCGATCGGCCCGGGAAACACGCTCGACGCCTCGCTGAGTGTGGTCGAGGACAAGACCCGCCGCATTGGCTTCGGTGCCGAACTCGCCAGCCTAGACGGGCTGACGCTGAATGGTTACTGGCTCCATCGCAACCTGTTCCACGGCGGCGAACGGTTCCGCGCAGAGGCCGACGTCAGCGGCATCGGCGGCTCGACCGGCGGGCTGGATTACACGCTGGGCGCACGGCTTGACCGGCCCGCGACCCTGTCCCCGGACACCTCGGCCTATCTTGAAACCGAAATGAGCCGGCTCAATCAGGATGATTACACCGAAGACGCCTTCAGCTTTGGTCTCGGGTTCGATCACATCTTCAACCCGCGGCTGACCGGATCGGCCGGGGTGGAATATGGCTGGTCCAGGGTCGAGGACAGCCTCGGCACCACGATCTTCCGGCAGATCGCCGTGCCGCTCGCCCTGACCTGGGACAACCGCGACACTGTCACCGATGCCACCCGCGGCTATTACGGCAAGGCAACGCTGACCCCCTTCGTGGGGCTTTCGGGCACCGGATCGGGCGCACAGATGACGGGGGATTTTCGCGCCTACCGGGGCTTTGGCGCCGAGGATCGCTTCGTTCTGGCGGGGCGGCTGCAATTGGGCGCGGTCTTCGGGCCCAGTCTCGAAGACACACCGCGCGACTATCTGTTCTATTCGGGTGGCGGCGGCACCGTGCGCGGCCAACCCTATCAGTCGCTGGGCGTCAGCATCCTCAACGGCGGCACCCAGCGCACAGGAGGCACCCAGTTTCTGGGCCTGTCGGGGGAATTGCGCGGGGGCGTGACCGACACGATCGGCCTTGTCGGATTTTACGACGCCGGATTCATCAGCGCCGATGGCCCCTCGGGCACCGTTGACGACTGGCACGCGGGCGCAGGCATCGGGCTGCGGTACAAGACCGGGATCGGCCCGATCCGGCTTGACGTGGCGGCCCCGGTCGGCGGCGACACGGGCGAAGGCGCACAGCTTTATCTTGGGATCGGACAGGCGTTCTGATGCGTAAACATCTGGCCATTCTGCTGTTGTCTCTCTGGCCGCTAGGCGCGCCGGCGCAAGAGGCCGTTCTGCCCGAGGCGATCGCACCCGAACAGACGGCGCGTGACCGATCCTATCTGACCGGGCTGATCGAGGACAATCTGTCCGGCGCGGGGCGCACGATCCTGCTTGAAGGCTTCGCGGGGGCCCTGTCCTCGCGTGCCACTTTCACCTCACTGACCATCGCCGATGATCAGGGCGTCTGGCTGACGATCCGCGATGGCACTCTGGCGTGGAATCGCAGCGCGATCCTGAGGGGGCAGATCCAGATCGACGAACTGACCGCCGCCGAGATCGACCTGCCGCGGCTGCCCGTCGGCACCGCTTCGGATGGTGTCACGCCCGAAGTCAAACCCTTTGCCCTGCCCGATTTGCCGGTTTCCGTCGACATCGGCACGATCAGCGCCAGGAAGGTGACGCTGGGCGCGCCGCTGCTGGGCGAAGCGGTCACGCTGTCGCTGGATGGCAAGATGCAGCTTGCCGATGGCGAGGGGCAGGCACGGCTGAACATCACCCGCACCGACGGCAAGAAGGGCACGGTCGCGCTGGAAGGGTCTTATGGCAACGTCTCGCGGCAATTGGCGCTGGATCTGCTGGTCGAAGAGGGCAAGGACGGGATCGCCGCGCGGATGATCGGCCTGCCCGGGCAGCCCGCGATCACGCTGGCCGTGGCCGGTGCGGGGCCGATAGACGATTTCATCGCCGGCATCGCACTGAGCAGCGACGCGCAACCGCGACTGACCGGCGAGGTCGGCGTGAAGGCGGTCACCGACCCGAAGGCGCCTGCGGGCACCCGCCCCGAGCGACAGTTCCACGCCACGCTCAAGGGCGACATCGCGCCGCTTCTTCCGGCCGAATATCGTGGCTTCTTCGGCGATCAGGTCGCGCTGGAAGCCACGGGCGCACGCAAGCCGAGCGGCGCAACCAGCCTGTCGGACCTGCGCATCGACAGCGAGGCGCTCAAAGTCAGTGGCGCGCTCGAACTTCTGCCTTCAGGGCTGCCCGAACGGTTCGATCTGAGCGCCAAGGTCGGCTTGCCGAATGGTGAAGAGGTGCTTTTGCCGCTGTCGGGCGACAAGACCTGGCTGCGGGCGGGCACGCTGACGCTGGGCTATGACAAGGCCAGATCCGAAGGCTGGACGCTGGACGCGCACCTGACCCAACTACGCCGCCCCGAGGCCGAGATGCTGAGCCTGCGACTTGCCGGATCGGGCCGGATCGGCACCCCTTCGGGGCAGGCCCCGACGGTGGGTGGCACGCTCAGCCTGACCGCCAGCGGCGTTAAAATGCTTGATCCGGGGCTGGATGCCGCCGTGGGTCCGTTCCTTACCGGCAAGACGGTGTTTTTCTGGCAGCAGGGCGCGCCGTTGCGCCTACCCAAGCTGCAGGCGATTGGCCGCACCTATGGGCTTGATGGCACCCTGACCATCGCCGAGCCGGACAAGGGCGTGACGGTCTCGGGCAAGGTCGATCTGCGGCACTCGGATCTGAGCACGCTTTCCGCACTGGCGGGCCGCCCCCTTGACGGTTCAGTGGCGGGGCAGATCAAGGGCGAATATACGGTGCTGACGGGCGCCTTCGACACCGAGGCACAGCTCACCGGGCAGAATATCACACTCGGTCAGCCCGAACTCGATGCCGCGTTGGCCGGGCAATCGCAGATTTCGCTGTCCGCCAAACGCGACGAAACCGGCGTCACCCTGCGGGCGCTGAACGCCACGGCAAAGGCCTTGGTCGCGCAGGCCTCGGGTACGCTGAACAGCGGCGCCAGCGATCTGCGGGCGACGGCGCAACTGCCCAATCTGGCCATTCTGGGCGGCGGGCTGCGCGGCAAGATCGACGCCAGCGCACAGCTGACCGAAGCCGATGGCGCGCAGTTGATTTCGGTCACGGCCACCGGCACCGGGCTGGGCACCGCGCAACCGGAACTGAACCGGATTCTGGCGGGACAGAGCCTGCTGGAGTTGAACGCCGAGAACCGCGATGGCCGTATCCGGCTCCAGAAGCTGAGCCTGAAGAACCCGCAGGTCACAGCCGAAGCGCAGGGTGTCATCGAAGATGCGCTGCGGCGGATCACCCTGTCGGCGCGGCTGGCCAATGCGGCCTTGCTAGCCCCCGGCTTCCCTGGGCCCGTCACGCTGGACGGCACCGTGACAGACGACGGCACGGCCTATGCGGTGGATCTGGCGGGCAGTGGGCCGGGCAACAGCCGCGCCACCGTGAAAGGCCAGGTCGCGCTGGATTTCGCCAGCACCGATCTGGCGATCTCGGGCAGCACCGAAACCGCACTGATCAACCCGTTCATCGCGCCGCGCGCGGTGTCGGGCCCGCTGAATTTCGATCTGCGGATGCAGGGCAAACCCGGGCTGTCTGCGCTGTCGGGTCAGGTGCAGGCCAATGGCGCGCGGCTGATCGCGCCGACGCTGAACATGACGCTCGAAGATCTGGCGGTGCGTGCCGATCTGGCGGGCGGACGCGCGCAGATTTCCACCACCGGGCGGTTGGGCAGCGGCGGACAGCTGAGCGTGACCGGGCCTGTCTCGCTCAATGCGCCTTATGCCGGAGACCTGCGTGTGGTGCTGGATCGCGCCCGGCTGCGCGACCCGGAACTGTATGACACCCGGCTTTCAGGCGCGATTTCGGTCAACGGGCCGCTGACGGGCGGTGCGCAGATTTCCGGCGATCTGGTGCTGGACGATACCGAACTGCGCGTGCCCTCGACCGGCCTTGGCGGAATCGCCGCGATCCCCGACATCGACCACCGCAACGAACCCGCCGCTGTGCGCGAAACCCGGGCGCGGGCGGGGCTTTTGGCCGAAACAGAGACGAAATCCGGCAGCGGCAAGGCATTTCCGCTGGACGTCACCGTGTCCGCCCCGCGGCAGATCTTCGTGCGCGGGCGCGGGCTTGATGCTGAACTGGGCGGCAGCCTGCGGCTCGGCGGCACCACCAATGACATCGTGCCGATCGGCGAATTCAACCTGATCCGGGGGCGGCTGGATGTGCTCGGCAAGCGCTTCACCCTGAACGAAGGGCAGGTCGCCCTGCAGGGCGCGATGGTGCCCTGGATCCTGTTCAGCGCCACGACCGAACAAGGGGATTACACCATCACCCTGACGCTGGAAGGCGAGGCATCGGAACCGGCACTGAACATCACCTCATCCCCCGAATTGCCCGAAGAAGAGGTGCTGGCCCGGCTGCTGTTCGACCGCGGCCTGACCACGCTATCCCCGCTGCAAGCGGCACAGCTGGCCTCGGCCGTGGCAACGCTGGCCGGCAAGGGCGGCGAGGGCATTGTGGCCAAGCTGCGCAGCGGGATCGGCCTGGACGATCTGGACATCGGCACCGACGCCGAGGGCAACGCCACATTGCGCGCGGGCAAATACCTGTCGGAAAACCTTTATTCCGACGTGGCGGTCGATAGCAGCGGCAAGACCGAGATCAACCTGAACCTCGACATCACGCCAAACCTGACCGCGCGCGGATCGGTCGGATCGGATGGCAACAGCGGAATCGGGGTCTTCTTCGAAAGGGACTACTGAGCCGCCGCCTGCGCGATCCAGTCGCGAAACGCCACCAGCGCGGGCGATAGGGGCACGTCCTCGGGCCAGACCAGTTCGTAACGTCCGACGCCTGACACCACGTCGCCAGGGGTGCGCACCAGCCGCCCTTCGGCGATCTCTGGCAGGGCCAGAAACTCGGGCAGCAGGGCGACGCCTACACCATGCACGGCGGCCTGCATCATCGGCGCGAACTGATCGAACATCATGCCTTGCAGATGGGGGGCTTCCAGCCGGTGATGGGCGAACCATGCCCCCCAGGCATTTGGACGCGATTCCAGCTGTAACAGAGACTGATTTTGTACGTCTTCGGGGTTCTGCATCGGGTTCGCCGCAGCGAATTCGGGCGAGCAGGTGGCGACCACGCGTTCCTCGAACAGGGGCAGATGCGCCGCCCCGGGCCAGCTGCGCGTGCCGAAATGAATGGCGGCATCAAACGGCTCGGTCGCGAAGTCGAAGGGCCGCATCCGGGTGCCCAGATTGAGCGTCACACCCGGGTTCGCATCCAGAAACCCCGCCAACCGCGGCGCCAGCCAGCGCGTGCCGAAGGTGGGCAGGATCGCCAGCCGCAGCACCCCGCCGCCCGGATTGGCCCGCAGCCCCAGCGAGGCCCGCGCGATCAGATCCAGCGCCTTGCGCACATCGCGCGCGTAGGCCAGCGCGGGTTCGGTCGGTTTCAGCCGCCGCCCTTCGCGCCGAAACAGATCCACGCCCAGTTGCCCTTCGAGGTTTTGCACCAGACGACTGACCGCGCCTTGTGTCAGGTTCAGTTCACGCGCGGCGGCGGCGGTCGAGCCCAGACGCACGACCGCCTCGAAGGCGGCCAGCAGGGAAACCGAAGGGATGTAGCGCCGTTGCAGGCTCATATATGTGTTCCATGCATATTATTTGGCCAGAATAACGGTGGATTGCACGAATAAACAGGCCCATAAAGCATCAAACCAAGGAGATTGCCGATGACCCTGCCCCCGAGCCTGAAAGCCAAGGACGCCCCCGACCTGTCGCGTTTCGACTGGGAAGATCCGTTCCGTCTGGACCTGCAACTGACCGAAGAAGAGCGGATGCTGCGCGATGCCGCCCGCGCCTATGCGCAGGAAAAGCTGCAACCGCGTGTGATCCGGGCCTTTGCCGAGGAAACCACCGATCCAGCGATCTTCCGCGAAATGGGCGAAATGGGCCTGCTGGGCGTGACGATCCCCGAGGAATACGGCGGCATCGGCGCAAGCTATGTTGCCTATGGTCTGGTCGCGCGGGAAATCGAACGCGTCGATTCGGGCTATCGCAGCATGATGTCGGTGCAATCCAGCCTGGTGATGTATCCGATCTATGCCTACGGCAGCGAGGAACAGCGCAAGAAATACCTGCCGAAACTCGCCTCCGGCGAATGGATCGGCTGTTTCGGCCTGACCGAGCCCGACGCGGGTTCCGACCCGGCCAGCATGAAGACCACGGCGAAGAAAACCGCCAATGGCTATGTGCTGAACGGCTCGAAGATGTGGATTTCGAACGCGCCCTTCGCCGATGTCTTCGTCGTCTGGGCGAAATCCGAGGCGCATGGCGGCAAGATCCGCGGTTTCGTGCTCGACAAGGGCATGAAAGGTCTGTCGGCACCGAAGATCGGAGGAAAGCTCTCACTCCGGGCTTCGGTGACCGGCGAGATCGTGATGGACAATGTCGAGGTCGGCGAAGACGCGCTGTTGCCGAATGTCGAGGGGCTGAAAGGGCCGTTTGGCTGTTTGAACCGGGCGCGCTATGGCATCGCCTGGGGCGTGATGGGCGCGGCAGAATTCTGCATGGGGGCCGCGCGGCAATATGGCCTGGACCGCAAACAGTTCAACAAACCGCTGGCCCAGACCCAGCTGTATCAGCTGAAACTGGCGAATATGCTGACCGAAATCAGCCTCGGGCTGCAGGCCTGCCTGCGCGTCGGCCGGTTGATGGACGAGGCCAATGCCGCCCCCGAGATGATCTCGATCATCAAGCGCAACAACTGCGGCAAGGCGCTGGAAGCGGCGCGTCACGCCCGCGACATGCACGGCGGCAACGGCATTTCCGAGGAATTCCAGGTGATCCGTCACATGGTCAACCTGGAAACCGTCAACACCTATGAAGGCACGCATGACGTGCACGCGCTGATTATCGGGCGCGCGATCACCGGGCTTCAGGCGTTCTTCTAAGGGCGTTTTTGGCTGGAATAGAGCCTATTTCTGAACTGGCGGCCGTCGACTGGCCGCCAGTTCCGCATTCAGCGCCGCCCCCAGCAGAACCGAAAATGCGCTGAGATAAAGCCACATCAGCAACGCGATCACAGCCCCGATCGATCCGTAAACCTTGTTGTAGCTGCCGAAGTTGGTCAGGTAATAGGTAAGCGCCAGCGAGGCGATCCCCCAGACCAGCGTCGCCAGCACCGCTCCCAAGGTCAGGATCGGATCGCGCGCCCCCCGCGTATTGGGGCCGTAGCGATACAAAATCCCCAACGCCGACAGCATCAGCAGCAACATCCCGCCCCAGGGCAGCCCCGACAGCAGCCAGCCCGTCAGCGCGTGAAACGGCAGGAAATTCACCGCAATCGGCACCACGACGACGGTCGCCATCGCCAGCAGCATCACCGCGACAAGCGCCAGCGTCATCACATAACCGAACAGAAACGACAGCAGCGTATTGCGCGGGCGGGTGCCGTGAATCACGTCAAGCCCAAGCACCAGCGCCCCCACGCCCGCCCGCGCCGAGAACAGCGCAACAGCGACCGACAGCACCGTTCCCCAACCAATTGTTGTGCGCGGCCCCTGCAAGAGCAACAATATCTGCTCTGTCAGAATCGCAAAGGCCTCGGGTGGAATGAAATCATCCGCGACCGCCAAGTAAGAGCCGATCACCGCCGGATCGGCAAAGGCGCTCCAGATCGCGATGAGCGCCGAAAGGCCGGGGAACACCGCCAGCATCGCATAGAACGCAACCCCTGCCGCGATCAGGCTGATGTTGGTTCTGGCCAGTCTGCCCAGAAATCTCAGACCGAATTTTGCGATATGTTTCACGGGTGCCCCCCTTTTCCTTAGCATCCCGCAACCCGCGCCCGAGCGCAACTTGCCCGCGCAGGGCCGATGTGTTCTGTTTCCGCTAACAGGGGATGAAAATGCGGGCCAAAATCAAACAAAGTGCAGGGGGCCGGGGGGGGATCGGCGTGGGTCTGGCGCCCGGCATGGCGGCGGGGGCGGCAATCGCGCAGTCGCCCTCTTTGCCCCAGCCCCTGACAGAGGCCGATTTCACGCCCCCAGATCGGCTCCGGCAAGACCGAGCCGTTCGAGACCCACACGCCAACGGCATGGCGGTTTGGTCCGGGCATCGCGCGCCACCAGCCCCCACTGCACGGTCGTATCTTCAAAGCGACAGTCCCCCAGACCGCGAAACAACAGGTTGGGTGCAACCCGCAGCCCCGGTCCGGTCGGCAAGAGCGGCTTGAAAACCTGTGGAACCGCTTTGTCTGACAGCGCCACGGGCCGGGAAACCGGCCCGTTTCCTTTCGCGGCTTGGCTTTTTTCGCCTTAACCTGTATCCCGGCCTGCGGCAGACCGGCCCCTTCCCATTCGGGCCGGACATCCAGACAGGAACGATGAAGCAGACCGTTTCGGCCCCTCCCGGAACGGCAAGGGGCAGGACTTGGGCATTTCCTTCGACAGCTACCGCCGCCAGTGGACCGGGAACATCCGGGCCGATGTGCTTTCGGGTCTTGTGGTCGCACTGGCGCTGATCCCCGAGGCGATCGCCTTTTCGATCATCGCTGGCGTCGACCCGAAAGTGGGGCTTTACGCCAGTTTCTCGATCGCGGTGATTACCGCCATCACCGGCGGGCGCCCGGGGATGATTTCGGCGGCAACGGCGGCAACGGCGGTGCTGATGGTCACGCTGGTGCGCGACCACGGGCTGCAATACCTGCTGGCCGCGACCGTCCTGACCGGGCTGCTGCAGATCGGCGCGGGGCTGCTGCGGCTGGGTTTCGTGATGAAATACGTCTCGAAATCGGTGATGACGGGGTTCGTGAACGCGCTGGCCATTCTGATCTTCATGGCGCAATTGCCCGAGCTGGACCCGAGCCGCGTGCCCTTCCTGACCTATCCGTTGGTCGCCGCGGCGCTGGCCATCATCTATCTGTTCCCGCGGATCACCCGCGCGATCCCCTCGCCGCTGGTCACGATCATCGTGCTGACAGCGGCCAGCATCGCCTTCGGCTGGGATGTGCGCACGGTGGGCGATATGGGCGCGCTGCCCGATACGCTGCCGGTGTTCCTGCTGCCCGATGTGCCGCTGAACCTTGAAACGCTGCGGATCATCTTTCCTTATTCGGTGGCGGTGGCGGTGGTCGGCCTGCTGGAAAGCCTGATGACGCAGAACCTGGTGGACGAGCTGACCGACACGCCGTCTGACCGCAATCAGGAATGCATCGGGCAGGGCCTGGCCAATACCGCCACCGGCTTCATCGGTGGCATGGCGGGCTGCGCGATGATCGGGCAGTCGATGATCAACGTGAAATCGGGCGGGCGCGGGCGGTTGTCGACCTTCACCGCGGGGGTGATGCTGCTGGTTTTTTGCGTGATGCTGGGCGACTGGGTCAGCCAGATTCCGATGCCCGCGCTGGTGGCGATCATGATCATGGTCTCGATCGGCACGTTTTCGTGGTCCTCGATCCGCGATCTGCGCAACCATCCCAAATCTTCCTCGGTAGTGATGATCGCGACGGTGGTCACCGTGGTCTGGACGCATAACCTTGGCATCGGGGTTCTGGTGGGGGTTCTGCTGTCGGGCATCTTCTTTGCCGCCAAGATCGCGCAGCTGTTCCGCGTGACTTCGGAACTGTCGCAAGACGGTCGCGCGCGCACCTATTTCATCGAAGGACAGCTGTTTTACGCCTCGGTCGAGGCGTTCATGCGCGCCTTCGATTTCCGCGAGGCGCTGGAGCGCGTGACGATCGACGTCAGCCGCGCGCACATCTGGGACATTTCCTCGATTGCGGCGTTGGACATGGCGGTGTTGAAATTCCGGCGCGATGGCGCCGAAGTCGCGGTTGTCGGGCTGAATGAGGCTTCCGAAACGCTGGTAGACAAGCTAGCGATACACGACAAACCCGGCGCCGCCGACAAGCTGCTGGCGCATTGAGAGGACGGACATGAGCACCAAGATCATCGCCTTCGTCGACGGTTCGATCTATTCGGCCAGCGTATGCGAACATGCCGCCTGGGCGGCGAAACGGCTGGGCGTGCCGGTCGATCTGCTGCATGTTCTGGGTCGTCGTGAAGCGGTGGAGCAGCCCGATCTTTCAGGCTCGATCAAGCTGGGCGCGCGCACCACGTTGATGGCGGAACTGGCCGCGCTGGATGAACAGCGCGCCAAGCTGGTGGCCCATCGCGGCCGGGCGATCCTGGACGATGCGCAGGCGCTGCTGACCAAAGCGGGCGTGACCGAGGTCACGACGCACCTGCGCCACGGCGATCTGATCGAAACCCTGGGCGAGCGCGAGGCCGAGGCCGAGCTGATCCTGATCGGCAAGCGGGGCGAGGCGGCAGATTTCGCCATTGGGCACCTTGGCTCGAATCTGGAGCGCATCGTGCGCGCGGCGCATCGCCCGATTCTGGTCGCCGCGCGGGCCTTCACCCCGATCAAGAAGGTGCTGATCGCCTATGACGGCGGCACATCGGCGATGAAGGCGGTGGATTACATCGCCCGCTCGCCCCTGTTCGCCGATCTGGAAATCTCGGTCGTGGCGGTGGGCACCAAGAACCCCGCCACCGAAAAGGGACTGGCCGATGCGGCGTCGCTGCTGCGCGCGGCGGGAATTGTGGCCCAAACCGCCATCGCCCCCGGCCAGCCGGAAACCGCCCTGGGCAAGCTGGTGGAAGAGGCCGGCTATGACATGGTGGTGATGGGCGCCTATGGCCATTCGCGCATCCGCAGCCTGATCATCGGATCGACCACCACGGCGATGGTGCGCTCGTGCAAGGTGCCGATCCTGTTGATGCGTTAATCAAGCGTCTGGCGGAACCGGCTGAGCGCAAGCACCGAGAAAACCACCACAAAACCCGCCAGCGCGGCCATTGGCTGTGCCACCGCCTGCAGATCGGCGCCCTTCAGCATGACCGCCCGGATCAGCCGCAGGAAATGCGTCAGCGGCAGGATTTCCCCGATATATTGCGCCCATTGCGGCATGCCCCGGAACGGGAACATGAAGCCCGACAGCAGGATCGAAGGCAGGAAATAAAAGAAGGTCAGCTGCATCGCCTGCATCTGCGTGCGCGCGGCGGTGGAAAACACATAGCCCAGAATGACCAGCGCCATCACATAGATGAAAACCCCCGCCAGCAGCAGCGGCAGCCCGCCCACGAAGGGCACGCCAAAGATCACCCGCGCCGCAATCAACACCACGCTGACCTGCACCGCGCCGACCACGAAGAACGGCAAGACCTTGCCCAGCATGATCTCGATCGGGGTGACCGGCATCGACAGCAGGTTTTCCATCGTGCCACGTTCGTTTTCGCGGGTCAGGGCCATTGCCGTCATCATCGTCATCGTCATCTGCAAGATCACCCCCAGAAGCCCGGGCACGATATTGTATTGCGTCACGCCTTCGGGGTTGTAGCGGCGATGCACGACGACATTCAGGCGGCTGGCCTCGGCCAGGGCGGCTTCGGCCTCGGTGCCGGATTCGCGCAGCAGCGCATCGGCCGCAACCGTGCTGAGCGTGTTGATCGCGCCAGAGGCCACGGCCGGATCGGTCGCGTCCGCCTCGATCAGGATCTGCGGATGATCGCCGCGTTCCACCCGACGCCCGAAATCGGCGGGCACGGTGACAACGAAACTGACATCCCCCGCCGCGATCAGCGCCTCGGCCTCGGCCGCGGTCGCATCGGGATGGGTAAAGCGGTAATAGCCGGTCAGCTCCAGCGCAGAAACCATCGCCCGGCTGAATCGATCCTGCGTCGGCGTGACCAGCGCCGCGGGCAGGCCCTTCGGGTCATTGTTGATCGCGAAACCGAACAGCATCAGCTGCATCATCGGCACGCCCAGCATCATTGCAAATGTGATCCGGTCGCGCCGCATCTGGATCGCTTCCTTGCGGATGATGGTGAACAGGCGGCGCAGTGACAGAATACGGTTCATGACATGTTATCCGTTGAGGCGCCCATCAGCTGGATGAACACATCTTCCAGACTGGTTTCGGCGTCGTGCATCCGGCTTTGCGTGGCCTGTGCCACCTCGGCCGCAGAATGGCGCAGCGCGGGCCCGTCGGCGCCGATCACATGCAGATCCATGCCATAGGGCGCAACCTGATCGACGCCCGGCATACCGTGCAACATCCGTTGTGCCTGCGCGATACGTGGGCCCTGCAGGATGACGGTGGTCAGGCCCGCAGCCCGCACCACCTCGGGCACGGTGCCATGGGTGATCAGCTTGCCATAAGAGATGTAATTGATCCGGTGGCAGCGCTCGGCCTCGTCCATGTAATGGGTCGAGACCAGCACGGTCAGACCATCCGCCGCGCGCTGGTGGATCTCGTCCCAGAATTCTCGCCGGGCCTTGGGGTCGACGCCGGCGGTGGGTTCATCCAGCATCAACAGCTGCGGGCGGTGCATGATGCAGGCCGCCAGCGCCAGTCGTTGCTTCCAACCGCCCGACAGCGCGCCCGCAAGCTGCGCCTTGCGCGAGGTCAGCCCCAGATCGGCCAGCGTGTCGGCCACCTCGCGCCGCCCCAGCCCGTAGATGCCGGCCACGAAATTCAGGTTCTCCTCGATCGTCAGATCCTCGTAGAAGCTGAATTTCTGGGTCATGTAGCCGACTTCGCGTTTGATGGCGCGACCCTCGTGACGGATGTCATGGCCCAGAACGCGGCCCTCGCCGCCATCGGGCGTCAGCAGCCCGCACATCATGCGGATCGTCGTGGTCTTGCCCGAACCGTTCGGCCCCAGAAAGCCCACGATTTCACCCTGTGCGACCGACAGCGAGACGTGATCGACCACGGTGCGGGTGCCGAACCGCTTGACCAGATCGGTGACGATGATCGCGGGTTCAGCGGCCATTGCCCGCGCCCGCAAAATCCACATCGACGATCTGCCCGGGCTTCAGCGCACTGTCGCCCACGGGCTGCGCCTCGACCAGATAGACCAGCTTCTGACGGTTCTGCAGTGAATAGATCACCGGCGGGGTGAACTCGGGACCATCCGCGATATAGGTGACCTGCGCGCGCAGCCCCGGCGCGCAACTGTCGCAGCGCACCGCAAGCTCGTCCCCCACCGCCAGCTCGGCCAGCCGGGCTTCGGGGATGTAAAGCCGCAGCTTGACCGCATGATCGGGCAGGATCGACAGCACCGGCGCCGAAGGCCCGGCAATCTCGCCCGGCTGTCGGATCACATCCGACACGATGCCATCGGCGGGCGCGGTCAACGTGCGTTCGTTCAGCGCCCAGATCGCCTGATCGAGCCCCGCCTGACCCGAGCGCAGCGCGGCCTCGGCCGCCGCGATCTGCTGCGCGCGGGCGGGCAGACGCGCCACCGCCAGATTGGCCTCGGTCTCGGCCACCTTGGCACGCGCGACCGATACCGCGGTTTGCGCATCCTCGCGCTGCGCCTCGGTCGCGGCACCGCGGGCAGTCAGGGTTTCCAGCCGCGCAAGCTGGCGTTCATATTCCGCCGCCTGCGCCTTGGCCGAGGTCAGCGCCGCCTCGATCACCAGGATCTCCTCGGGGCGCTTGCCTCCCCGCAGGTTGTCCAGCTCTCCCTGCGCCACGGCCACCGCAGCCTCGGCCTGCGCGCGGGCGATTTCGGCATCGCGATGCTCCAGCCGGGCCAGGACCTGATCCTTGGTGAAACGGTCGCCACGCGCCACCGACAGGCCCTCGATCTGGGCCACCGCAACCGGCGCGATCAGCACATAATCCCCCTCGACATAGCCAGTGGCCAGCGGCGCGGGGGCGGCACAGGCCGAAAACAGCGACGCGACAATCGGAACAGCACACAAGAACACGGTCACAGCCCTTTCTGAACAAGGATCATCGCGTCGATATTGGCCATAACGACCTCGGTGATCTGGGTGATTTCCGCCGGGCCGATCATCTGCCACCCCATGCGCCGCCGCACGATCGGGCCGCCAACGCGGAAATAAAGCGCCTGCCCGATCAGCGTGAACACCCGCAGCTGCAAGGCCGGGTCCTCGGCCGACTGGCCGCTGGCCGCCGCCATCAGCCCGCAGATCCTGCGATGCGCCGGGCCCACCAGATTGTCATACAGAACCTGCGCGCCTGCCCCGTCTTCGGCGATTTCACGCAGCACGAAGGCCACCGAAAGCTGCGTCTGCGGATCGCCCAGCAGCTGTGCCAGCATGTTGCGCGCGATCATCTGCATCAGATTGCGCGCCAGATCGGGGGTCAGATCGGGCGGGTCCGGGGCGGTTGCCAGCACTTTCGCCATCCGTTCGGCGAAGCTCAGCACACAGGCCTGACGCAACCCTTCCTTGCCGCCGAAATGATAGGCGATTGCGGCGATATTGGCGCCCGAGGCGGCGGCGATCTCGCGCGTCGAGGTCGCGGCAAAGCCCTTTTGCCCGAACAGCGCGGTGGCGGCGGCAATCAACGCCTGGCGCGTGGTCTCGGATGGGCTAGTGGAATCAGGAGGCTGGGTCATGCGCAACAAATTAATCAATCGTTTGATTTAATCAAGCGAAAACCCTGTTTCACCTCTGAGCGAGCGCGCAGGCGGACAGTTGCCGCGGGCGGTCTGGGGGCGTAAACAAGGGCCAACACTCGCAGGAGGCCCCGATGACCCGTCCGAAACCCGTCGTTCTTTGCATTTTGGATGGTTGGGGCGAGCGCGCCGAAACCGAAGGCAACGCGCCCGCGCTGGCCAACACCCCCAATATCGACCGGATCTGGGCAGACTGCCCGAAGGCCACGCTGATCACCCACGGCCCCGATGTCGGCCTGCCGACCGGGCAGATGGGCAATTCCGAAGTCGGCCACACCAATATCGGCGCGGGCCGGGTGGTGGCGATGGATCTGGGCGCGATCGACCTGGCGGTCGAAGACGGGTCGTTTTTCACCAACCAAGCGATTGTGGATTTTGCTGCCACGCTCAAGGCCTCGGGCGGGACTGCGCATCTGATGGGCGTGGTGTCGGATGGCGGCGTGCATGGCCATATCGTGCATGTGCTGGCGGCCTGCAAGGCGCTGGCCGATGCGGGCGTGCCCGTCGTTCTGCACGCAATCACCGATGGGCGCGACGTGGCGCCCGATTCCGCCGCGCGGTTCGTCGACGAGTTGATGGCGAAGCTGCCCGCGGGCTGCCGTGTCGGCACGGTGATCGGGCGCTATTGGGCGATGGACCGCGACAACCGCTGGGAGCGTGTGGGCCGCGCCTATACCGCGATGATCAACGCGCAAGGTGAGCATGCCGCCACCCCGGCCGAGGCTGTGGCACAATCCTACGCCAAATCCGAGATGGACGAATTCATCGCCCCCACGGTGATCGGCGATTACGCCGGCGCGCGCGATGGCGACGGATTTTTCTGCCTGAACTTCCGCGCCGACCGCGCGCGCGAAATCCTGGCAGCGCTGGGCGCGCCCGGGTTCGACGGGTTCGACACCGGCAAGCGCCCCGCCTGGGCCGCGATGCTGGGCATGGTCGAATATTCGACCGCGCATAACGCCTATATGCAGACCGCTTATCCCAAGCGCGAGATCAAGAACACGCTGGGAGAATGGGTGGCAAAGCAGGGGCTGACCCAGTTTCGTCTGGCCGAGACCGAGAAATACCCCCATGTCACCTTCTTCCTGAACGGCGGCAAGGAGGTGCCCGAAAAGGGCGAGGACCGCTTCATGCCGAAATCGCCGAAAGTGGCGACCTATGACCTGCAACCGGAAATGAGCGCGCCCGAGGTCACCGATCAGTTCATCGGCGCGATCGAGCATGGCTATGACCTGATCGTGGTGAACTACGCCAACCCCGACATGGTGGGTCACACCGGCAGCCTGCCTGCCGCCATCGCCGCCTGCGAGGAAATCGACCGCGATCTGGGCCGGGTGCTGGAGGCCTTGAAAAAGGCTGGCGGTGCGATGATCGTGACCGCCGACCACGGCAATTGCGAAACCATGATCGACCCGGAAACCGGCGGGCCCCACACGGCGCATACCACCAACCCGGTGCCGGTCGCGCTGATCGGCGGGCCTGCGGGCGTGCGGCTGCGCAAGGGGCGGCTGGCCGATCTGGCGCCCACGCTGCTGGATCTGATGCAACTGCCGGTGCCGCCCGAAATGACCGGCAAGACCCTGATCGAGCGGTGATGCGCGCAACGCTTCTGGCCTTTGTTCTGGGCACCGGGGCGGCCTTTGCCAGCTCCGAAGTCGACAGCGCGTTGCAGGCGGCCGACGATCTGCGCGCCTCGATCACCGCGCTTGATGCCGCGCGGACCAAGGCCGACCGGGTGTCCGCCCTGACCGAAACCATTGCCGCCTACGAGGCGGGGCTGGGCGCCCTGCGCGATGGCCTGCGCCGCGCGGCGATCCGGGAACGCGAGATCCGCGCGGGCTTCGACGCCAAGCGCGACCATATCGGGCGGCTTCTGGGCGTGATGAGCACGATGGAACGGTCCGAGGGGCCGCTGTTGCTGCTGCATCCGGCGGGGCCCGAAGGCTCTGCCCGGTCGGGGATGGTGCTGGGCGCGGTGACTCCGGCGCTGCAGGCCGAAGCCCAGGGCATGCAGGGCGAGCTGGAAGAAATCGCCACGCTGCGCGCATTGCAACAGAATGCCGCGCAGGTGCTGGAAGGTGGGCTTGCCTCGGCGCAGGCGGCGCGCACGGCGCTCAGCCAGGCGGTGGCCGAGCGCAGCGCCCTGCCCGGCCGCTATCTGGAAGACCCCGAAGACCTGCGCCATCTGGTCGAAAGCGCCGATACGCTGGAAGGCTTCGCCACCGGGCTGACCGATCTGGACAGCGACATCGGCCCCCCGATGGAAGATTTCGAAGGCGCCAAAGGCACGCTGCCGCTGCCGGTGATGGGGTCGGTCCTGCGCAAGTTCAACGAGGCCGACGCCGCCGGCATCCGCCGCCCCGGCCTGGTGATCGCCACCGCGCCCGCCGCGCTGGTCACCGCGCCCTGGCCCGCAACGATCCGCTATCGCGGCCCCTTGCTCGACTACGGAAATGTGATGATCGTAGAGCCCGCGGCGGGCTATCTTCTGGTTCTGGCCGGGCTTGGCACGGTCTATGGTGAAACAGGCGATGTGCTGGCACGCGGCGCGCCGATCGGTCTGATGGGCGGCACCGAACCCGGCGCACAGGAATTTGGCGCAGGTTTCGTGCAAGCCGCACAGATTGGCGGTGGCGCTGGGCGGACGGAAACGCTTTATATGGAACTCAGACAGGGCAACACGCCCGTGGACCCTGCCCAGTGGTTCACTCAGACACGCGACTAGCAGGACCAAAGGTTGAGTATGAAAAAATTCATGATGGCCGCGCTGGGCGGCACCGTTGCCGGGGCGCTGATCTCGACGCAGGTGGCGGCACCGCTGCTGGCACAGGAAGCCAGCAAGTCGTCCTCGGTGTATGAGCAACTCGATCTGTTCGGCGACATTTTCGAACGGATCCGCACCGATTACGTCGAACAGGTCGACGACAAGAAACTGATCGAGGCCGCAATCAACGGGATGCTCGGCTCGCTCGATCCGCATTCCAGCTATCTGCCCCCCGACGATTACGACGACATGCGGGTGCAGACGCGCGGCACCTTCGGCGGGCTCGGCATCGAGGTCACGCAGGAAGAGGGCTTCATCAAGGTTGTCTCGCCGATGGATGGCACCCCCGCCGCCGCCGCCGGGATCGAGGCGGGCGATTTCATCACGCATGTCGATGGTGAAAGCGTGCTGGGGCTGACGCTGGATCAGGCCGTCGACAAGATGCGCGGCCCGGTGGGCAGCGAGATCGTCATCACCGTGGTGCGCGAGGGCACGACCGAACCGTTCGACGTGTCGATCGTGCGCGACACGATCAAGCTGACCGCCGTGAAAGCCCGGACCGAGGGCCACACCGTCGTGCTGCGGATCACCACCTTCAACGACCAGACCTATCCCAATCTGGAAGAAAGCCTGAAAGAACAGGTCAAGGCCGCCGGCGGGATCGAGAATGTGAACGGCTTCGTCATCGACCTGCGCAACAACCCCGGCGGTCTGCTGACGCAGGCGATTGCGGTGTCGGATGCCTTCCTGAACGCTGGCGAGATCGTCTCGACCCGGGGGCGCAAGTCCGAAGACAGCGAACGCTTCAACGCAACGCCCGGCGATCTGGCCGAAGGCAAGCCGATCGTCGTGCTGATCAATGGCGGGTCCGCCTCGGCCTCGGAAATCGTGACCGGCGCGCTGCAGGATCACCGCCGCGCCATTGTGGTGGGCACGAAATCCTTCGGCAAGGGCTCGGTCCAGACGGTCATGCCGATCCGCGGAGATGGCGCGATGCGGCTGACCACCGCGCGCTACTACACGCCCTCGGGGCGGTCGATCCAGTCGCTGGGCATTGCGCCCGACATCGTGGTGCAGCAGCCCGAGCGCGCGCCCGAGCCGAGCGAAGAGGAAAGCGCCGCCAACAAGACCCGGTCCGAAGCCGATCTGCGCGGCGTTCTGAGCAACGACTCGATGACCGAGGATGAAAAGCGCCAGGCCGAGGAAGAACGCACCAAGGCCGAAGAGGCCGCGAAACTGCGGCTGGAGGATTACCAGCTCGCCTATGCGATCGACATCCTCAAGGGCCTGTCGGCGATCGCGCCCGAAACGGTGGCCGAGGCCGCCCCGGCGAACTGAACACCGGATCGGGGGCCTGCGGGCCCCCGTTTTACCCTTACGGAAACCAAGATGACCCCCGATCAGATTGCCGCCATGCCTTATCGCCCCTGTGTGGGCGTCGTTTTGATGAATCCGCAGGGGCTGGTGTTTGCCGGCCAGCGCATCGACAACCCCGGTGCAGCCTGGCAGATGCCGCAAGGCGGGATCGACGAAGGCGAAAAGCCCCGCAAGGCCGCCCTGCGCGAGTTGTGGGAAGAAACCGGGATCACCGAGGATCTGGTCGAATTCGTGACCAAGACCGAAGGCTGGGTCACCTATGATCTGCCCCCCGAACTGCTGGGCAAGGTCTGGAAAGGCAAATATCGCGGTCAGCGGCAGAAATGGTTCCTGTTCCGCTATCTGGGCGAGGATACGCAGGTCAATATCGCCACGGAACACCCCGAATTCTCGGTCTGGCAATGGATGGCCGCCGATGCGCTGATCCAGTCGATCGTGCCGTTCAAGCGCAACGTCTACGAGGCCGTGTTCGACGCGTTCCGCGACCGTCTGGGTTAAGCCGCGGCCAGCACCAGCAGCGCGGCAACCTCGGCCAGTTGCTGCGCGGCGCCCAACACATCGCCGGTCTGCCCGCCGATCCGCGCCAGGCTCAGCCGCGCCAGGGCGAATGCCAGCAGCGCCTGTACCGCCATCGCGGGTACCATCCCCGGCACCGCCAGCGCGGGCACGCCGGCCAGCAGGATCGCCGCGATAACCGCCCCGCCCGCTCCACCACTGGCCAGATGCCCCATGCCATCGGCGCGTGCAGGCGGCATCATCGCCAGCAGCACCGCCGGCACGGCACGGCTTGTCATCGCCACCGTCAGAACGGCCGCCACTGCCAGCATCGGCCCCTGTCCGGCCAGCACCGCCAGCGCCTGCCAGCGCAGCCCGACCGACACCACCAGCGCCAGCGTGCCATAAGATCCGATCCGGCTGTCGCGCATAATTTCCAGCCGCCGCGCGGCATCGCGCCCGCCCCAGAAGCCATCGGCCAGATCTGCCAGACCGTCTTCGTGCAGCGCGCCGGTCACGATGATCTGCGCCGCAAGCGCCAGCCCCGCCGCAAGCGCGGGCGGCAGGCCCAGCGTCAGCGCGGCCAGCAGAACCAGCCCCGCCACGCCCCCCACCGCAAGCCCCGCCAGCGGAAAGGCCCAGGTGGCGGCGGCGATACTTGGCGCGGGCTCGGGCAGGCGCCCGGCGGGCAGCCGGGTCAGCAGCATCAGCGCCAGCTGCGCCTGCGCAAACCGCGCGCGGATCATGCGTCGCTCACTCCGGCTTCGGCGAAGGTGGCCATGCCGTTGTGGCATTCCAGCGCCGCGCGCAGGATACCCAGCGCCAGCGCCGCACCGGAGCCTTCGCCCAGCCGCATGTCGAATTCGACCACCGCCTTCTTGCCGATCGCTGCCAGCAGCCGCCGGTGCCCCGGCTCTGCCGAGGCATGGCCGACCAGGCAATGATCCAGCAGCCGCGGGTCCGCCGCATAAAGCGCCGCTGCCGCCGCGGTGCAGATGAACCCATCCAGAATGACCGGAATCCGCGCCGCCCGGGCCGCCAGAACCGCGCCACAGATCGCCGCCTGTTCGCGCCCGCCCAGACAGGCCAGCGTGGCCATCGCATCCTGCCCGCCATGCCGCGCCAACCCCTTGTCAATGGCCGCGATCTTGCGCGCGATCCCGGCATCGTCCGATCCCGTCCCCGGCCCCACCCAATCGGTAGGCGTCGCGCCAAACAGCGCCGAGGCCAGCGCCGCCGCAATCGTCGAATTACCGATCCCCATCTCGCCCAGGATCAACACATCCGCCCCGGAATCCACCGCCGCAGCGCCCCGGTTCATCGCTTCCAGCGTTTCGGACTCGGTCATCGCGGGTCCGGCGGTGAAATCGGCGGTCGGCGTGTCCAGATCCAGCGCAATCACGCTCAGCTCGGCGCCGTTTGCCCGGCACAGCTGGTTGATCGCGGCGCCGCCATGTTCGAAATTCGCCACCATCTGCGCGGTCACTTCCTGCGGATAGGGGTTCACGCCCTGCGCACAGATCCCGTGATTGCCCGCAAAGACCAGCGCCTGCGCGCGGCCGATCCGCGGCCGGTCGGTGCCCCGCCATTCGGCCATGAACAGCGCCAGTTCCTCCAGCCGGCCCAACGACCCCGGCGGCTTGGTCAGGCTGTTCTGCCGGGCCAGCGCCGCGGCACGCGCGGCAGGGTCGGCCGCAGGCAGCGTGGTGGCAAGCGGGGCAATCGCGGACAGGGACTCGAAGCGCATCATTTCACTTTCAAAGGCAGGCCCGCGACGGCAAAGGTCACCTCGCAGGCGACCCCCGCGACCCATTGGTTCAGAAGACCCGCGGCATCGCGAAACTCGCGGGCAAGTTTGTTTTCCGGCACGATTCCGGCGCCGACCTCGTTGGTGACCAGCACCACGGGCGCGGATTGCTGCGGCAGGCAGGCGACCAGTTCACGCCCCGCTGCCTGCCAGTCGTGACCGCCCAGCATGAGGTTTGTCAGCCACAGCGTCAGGCAATCGACCAGCCGCGGCGCGCCGTCCGTGGCCCGCAACGCCCCGATCAGATCCAGCGGTTCGGCATGGGTGCGCCATTCTGCACCGCGCCGTTCCTGATGCAGCGCGATACGGTTTTCCATTTCAGTATCAAAGGCTTGTGCCGTTGCAATATACACTGCCGGGCGCCCGAACTGCAGCGTCCGCGCCTCGGCTATTGCGCTTTTGCCAGAACGGGCGCCGCCGGTGATGAGGATGGTTTGTGTCATCGTGCCTCTTGTTCCTTGCGCGCTGACAAAGCAGAAACGGCGCCAGCGCGAAAGGAGAAATGCGACGATGGGGCAAGGCAAGGCGACAGAGCTGTGGCTGATCCGGCATGCGCCCGCGCTGCATGGCGGGGCGCTGGCGGGGCGTCGCGATGTGGCGGCCGATTGCGCTGACGTGGCCGCGCTGGCCGGGATGCGCGCCGCAACCGCCGGGCTGACGCGCCATGTCTGCAGCCCCGCGCTGCGCTGCCGCCAGACCGCGCAGGCGCTGTGGCCGGGCGTTACGCCCGCGCAAGACCCGCGCCTGTGGGAGCAGGATTTCGGCGCGTGGGAGGGCGTGCCCTTTGCCGATCTGCCCGACCTGGGGCCGCTGTCTGCCCCCGATCTGGCCGCGCATGCACCGCCGGGCGGCGAAAGTTTCGCCCAGCTGTGCGCCCGTGCGACCCCGGCGCTGCACCTGCTTGCGCAGGGCGAGGCCGTGGCCGTCGTGGCCCATGCCGGCACGATCCGGGCCGCACTGGCGCTGGCGATCGGCTCTGCCTCTGCCGCGCTGGCCTTTCAGATCGCGCCGCTGTCGCTGACCCGGATCGTGGCCCTGCCCGGCGGCGGCTGGTCGGTGGCCGAGGTCAACCGGGTGTTCGCATGATCCATCAGCCCGGCCATTTCGGAGAGTTGCTGCAAGGCAGGCTGGGGCCCGGCGGGCCGGTGGTTCTGGTCACCCTGCCCTGTCCGGCGTTGGGCGTGCGGGCCACGCTGCGCCCCGGGCGCGGGCTGCGGCTGCATGGCGGGCTGCCGCTGGCGCAGGGGCGTGCCCTGCTGGCGCGGCTGGGCCTGCCGCTGCCCGGGCGGGTCATTTTGCACGCGCTGGCCGCACCCGGCACCGGAACCGGGGTCTCGACCGCCGGGCTGGTCGCGCTGGCGCGACTGTCGGGGTGGGAGGGTCCCCCCAACATACTGGCCCGCGCCTGCATCGCGATCGAGGGCGCCTCGGACCCGCTGATGTTTGCCGCGCCCGAACGGATCTTGTGGGCCTCGCGGCAGGGACAGGTTGTTGCACGAATGCCAGCCCTGCCCCGGTTCGAGGTTCTGGGCGGGTTCTTCGGCCCGGCCCAGCGCACCGACGCCGCCGACACCGCCTTTCCCGACATCGCCGATCTGATCGAAGACTGGCAGAAGACCCGCGATCTGGCGGGCTTCGCCGGTCTGGCATCGCAAAGCGCCACGCGCACACAGGCCCTGCGCGGCCCTGTGGATGACCCGACCCCAGATCTGGCGCGCGATCTGGGGGCGCTCGGCTGGTGCCGTGCCCATACCGGGGCCGCACGCGGCCTGATTTTTGCCCCCGGCACCGTGCCGCCGCAGGGGGCCGAGGCCCTGCGCGCCGCAGGCCTGCGCGGCGTGATGCGGTTCACGGGGGGCAGCGCATGAGCTTTGCCGCAATGATGCTGGTGGCGATCGGCTGCGATCTGGCATTCGGCTGGCCTGCGTGGATTTATGCGAAAATCGGTCATCCGGTGACCTGGCTTGGCGCGCTGATCGGCTGGCTTGACCGGCACTGGAACCGCGCAGGAACCGCCCGGCGCGCCCGCGGGATTGCTGCGGCGCTGGTGGTGATCGGTCTGAGCGCGGCGCTGGCCCTTGGCGTGCAGATCCTGCTGCCCGATGGCTGGCCGGGCATGGTGATCGGCGGCATTCTGGCCTGGCCGCTGGTCGCGCTGCGCTCGATGCATGACCATGTGGCGGCGGTGGCGCAACCGCTGGTGGCGGGCGATCTGCCAGCCGCGCGCCATGCCGTGTCGATGATCGTGGGGCGCGATCCGTCGCAGCTCGACGCGCCCGGGGTGACCCGCGCCGCATTGGAAAGCCTGGCCGAGAACAGCTCCGACGGGATCGTCGCGCCGCTGTTCTGGGGCGTGGTCGCGGGGCTGCCCGGGATCGCGGCCTATAAGGCGGTCAACACGCTTGATTCGATGATCGGCCACCGCACCCCGCGGCACGAGGCCTTCGGCTGGGCCTCGGCCCGGATCGACGATCTGGTGAACCTTGTGCCCGCGCGACTGACCGGGCTGGTCTTTGCGCTGGTCTCGCGCCGCCCGGGGGCCGCGCTGACCGCAATGGCGCGCGATGCCCGCCACCACCGCTCGCCCAATGCGGGCTGGCCCGAGGCGGCGATGGCCGGCGCGCTTGGCGTGCGGGTTTCGGGGCCGCGAATCTATGCCGACCGGATTGCCGACGAACCCTTCGTCAACGCCGCCTGCCCCGATCCGACGCCCGCCGATCTGCACCGGGGGCTTGCGCTTTACCGCCGTGCGATGTTGGCTCTGACCGCGCTGATCGGGGCGCTGGCGATACTGGGGATCTGATGCGCGATCACGGCGGAAATATCGATTGGGCGAAGGCGCATTTCGGCGGCGCGGACTGGATCGACCTGTCGACCGGCATCAACCGCGTACCCTATCCGGTGGGCGATCTGCCGCCCGAGGTCTGGACCATGCTGCCCACGATGGCCGCCAAGGCCGCGCTGATGCGTGCCGCGCGCCACGCTTTCGCGACCGACGCGCCGGGGCTGGCCCTGTCCGGGGCGCAGGGCGCGATCCAGATGATCCCCCGGCTTGGCCCGCCGGGGCAGGCGCGGGTGCTGGGCCCGACCTATAACGAACATGCCGCCGCCCTGCGCGCCGCCGGATGGGCGGTGACCGAGGTCGCCACGCTGACCGATCTGACAGGCGCGGATCTGGCGGTCGTGGTGAACCCGAACAACCCCGATGGCCGCATCACCCCGGCCGCAGCCCTGCTTGCACTGTCAACACAGGTCGGGCGGCTGGTGGTCGATGAAAGCTTCGGCGATGCGCAGCCCGAACTGTCGGTCGCCGCCCATGCGGGCGCGCGGCTGATCGTGCTGCGATCCTTTGGCAAGTTCTACGGTCTGGCCGGGCTGCGGCTCGGCTTTGCCTTTGCCGATGACCCAACCGTTGCGGCCCTGCAGGATATGGCCGGGCCCTGGCCCGTCAGCGGCGCCGCGATCGAGATCGGGCAACGGGCGCTGGCGGACACGGGTTGGCAGCAGGCGACGGTGGCCCGGTTGCGGGATGAGATGGCGCGGATCGACCGTCTGGCCACGCAGGGGGGCTGGCATCTGGTCGGCGGCTGCGAGCTGTTTCGAACCTACGCCACACCCGATGCCGCGACAGCACAAAATGCCCTGGCCCGCCATCGGATCTGGAGCCGGATCTTCCCCTATTCCGACCGCTGGATCAGGCTGGGCCTGCCCGGCAGCCCGGCCGAATGGGCAAGGCTGGAGACCGCGCTAACGGGCCAGCGCCAATAGACCCGGCACATCCAAATGCGCCTCCAGGTGATCGGCCAGCGCCTCGAGCGTATCTTCCACCCCCTGCGCATGGCTGTCGCCCGAGGCCGTAATCCCCAGCCCCGCCAGATAGGCCGCGCGAAACGCATCCGAGGTGAACAGCCCGTGCAGATAGCTGCCCGTCACCCGCCCACAGGCCGAAATCGCACCTTCGGGCGCACCCTCCACAAAGGCGAAGGGACGGCTGCGGTCGGCGCCCTCGGTTCGACCGATGTGAATTTCATAGCCCTCGACCTCCAACCCGCTGGCGGCATGCACCGCGCGGGTGCGGGTCAGACATTTGTCAGGGGTCATTTCGGTAACCAGATCCAGCAGGCCCAGCCCCCGGGTCTCGCCCGCCGATCCTTCAATTCCCTGCGGATCTGCGATCCGTGACCCCAACATCTGATAGCCGCCGCAAATCCCCAGCACATGCCCGCCGCGCCGGTAATGCGCCATCAGGTCGATGTCCCAGCCCTGCGCCCGCAAAAATTCCAGATCACCGCGCGTGGATTTCGAGCCTGGCACGATCACCAGCCGCGCATCGCCCGGGATCGGCTGGCCCGGCTGCACCATCACCAGATCGACGCCCGGCTCGGCCTTCAGCGGGTCGAGATCGTCGAAATTCGCGATGCGTGATAGCGTCAGGCAGGCAATCTTGATCCCCCCCGTCGCAGGGCCCGAAGCCAGATCCAGCGCATCCTCGGCCGGCAGCCGATGCGCCTGCGCAAACCACGGCACGACACCGAAGCCACGCCAGCCGGTGCGCGCCGCGATCAGATCGTAGCCATCGGCAAACAACCGCGGATCGCCGCGAAACTTGTTGATCAGGAACCCCGCGATCATCGTCGCATCGCCTGGGCCCAGCACCGCCTGCGTGCCGACGATCTGCGCGATCACCCCGCCGCGGTCGATATCACCCGCCAGAACGACGGGCACACCCGCCGCCCGGGCAAAGCCCATGTTGGCAATGTCATTTGCGCGCAGATTGACCTCGGCCGGACTGCCCGCGCCTTCGACGATGACCAGATCATGCGCGGCACGCAACCGCTGGAAACTGTCCAGCACATGACCCATCAGCGTGGGCTTGATCCGCGCATAATCCAGCGCCCGAACATTGGTCAGCCGCCGGCCCTGCACGATCACCTGGGCACCGGTTTCGGATTCGGGTTTCAGCAGGATCGGGTTCATATCTGTGTGCGGATCAAGCCCGCAGGCCAACGCCTGCAAGGCCTGCGCGCGCCCGATTTCGCCCCCATCTGCCGTCACCGCCGCGTTGTTCGACATGTTCTGCGGCTTGAACGGCGCCACCGACAGGCCGCGCCGCCGCGCCGCCCGGCACAGCCCCGCCACCAACATCGACTTGCCGACGTTCGACCCGGCACCCTGAATCATCAGTGCCGTCATCACACCCCCCCGGCGTTGCGCGGATGGCGCGTTCGGGAGCCTCCGGCGGGGATATTTGACACCAAGATGAAAGCCATAGCCCGCAGAGTTCGCATCGGTCGGCGCCATGCCTCGGGCCGCCTGGACGGGGGAGACATGGCGCTTTCACCTTGGGCGGTCATCGGGATCCCTCCCTGTACCGCAGGGCAAGAGTGGCACAGCATCCTTAATTTTTCCTTGCTTTCATCTTGGCCGAAATATCCCGGGGGCCCGGGGGCTGGCCCCCGGCGCGTTTAAAATTCGACCCCCGGCTGGCCCTTGATCCCGGACCGGAACGGATGCTTGACCAGCGTCATCTCGGTCACCAGATCGGCGGCCTCGATCAGCCCTTCGGCGGCATTGCGCCCGGTCAGCACGACATGGGTCAACGGCGGCTTTTCGGTGGCAAGGAATTCCAGAACCTCGGCAAGGTCGAGATAGTCATAGCGCAGCGCGATGTTGATTTCATCCAGCAGAACCATGCGGATCGACGGATCGCGGATCAGCTCCTTGGCCTTTTCCCAACCGGCACGGGCGGCGGCGATGTCGCGCTCGCGGTCCTGGGTTTCCCAAGTGAAGCCCTCGCCCATCGCGTGAAACTGGCACAGATCGCCGAAATTCTCGGTCAGCAGGCGCCGCTCGCCGGTGTCCCAGGCGCCCTTGATGAACTGCACCACCGCGCAGGGCATGCCATGCGCGATGCAGCGCAGGATCATTCCAAACCCCGACGAGGATTTTCCCTTGCCCGGCCCGGTGTGCACGATGATCAGGCCTTTTTCGCCCGATTTCGTTGCCATGATCTTGTCGCGCGCGGCTTTTTTCTTGGCCATCTTGCTGGCGTGGCGGGCGTCGGTTGCGCTGCTGGTGTCGGTATCGGTCGGCATTGCGGCGGTCCTTGTCTTGACAAAGGGGGTGCGCCTGCCTCAGGTGGGGGCGCGTTGGTTCCTGTCCTATGACAGGCGAAGAGGGAATGCGACAGGGTTTGCGACCGAAAGGTGCCTGAACCCGAAGCGCTGCCGCCCCCGCGACCGTGACCGGAAAGGTCGCCCCAAGCCACTGGCCCTCATGGCCGGGAAGGAGGGGGGACCGTTGGGGAAACCCTGAATCCGCAAGCCGGGAGACCTGCCAGCGCTGAGTTTCACGGGCGGACGGGGTGTTCCGCGACCGGATGGCATGTGCCGGCCGATCGCTTCGCACATCCTCTGGCCCTCGCCCCCGATGCCAACGCACGGAGGGGCCATGACGGCAACGCTGCACATCTGCACGACCTGCAAGGCAGGCGAGATCACCGAAGACGGCGCGGCCCTGCCCGGCGCGCGCCTGTTTGCCGCCCTGTCCGCCGAACCGCTGCCCGAAGGTGTGCGCATCGTGCCGGTCGAATGCCTGTCGGCCTGTTCGCAGGGATGTGCCGTCGCGCTGAGCGGGCCGGGCAAGTGGAGCTATGTCTACGGACGCCTCGGTGCCGACGATGCGGCCGCGATCCTGCAAGGGGCCGCCGCCTATGCCGCCACCGAAGACGGGCTGGTTCCCTGGCGCGAACGCCCCGAAATTTTCCGCAAGCAAAGCCTTGCCCGCATCCCCCCGCAGGAGTGAGACATGACCGATCTGACCAAAATCCCCGTGACTGTAATCACCGGCTTTCTGGGCGCCGGAAAGACCACGCTGATCCGCCACTTGATGGCCAATCCGCAGGGCAAACGGCTGGCCGTTCTGGTCAACGAATTCGGCTCGGTCGGGGTCGATGGCGACATCCTGCGCAGCTGTGCCGATGAAAACTGCCCTGTGGATAACATCGTCGAACTGGCCAACGGCTGCATCTGCTGCACGGTGGCCGACGATTTCATCCCGACGATCGAGGCGCTGATGGCGCGGCCCGAACGCCCCGACCATATCCTGATCGAAACCTCGGGGCTGGCACTGCCCAAACCTTTGCTGAAGGCGTTCGACTGGCCTGCGATCCGCTCGAAGATCACCGTCGACGGGGTGATCGCACTGGCCGATGCCGAGGCCGTGGCGGCGGGTCGGTTTGCGCCCGATGTGGCCGCAGTGGATGCCCAGCGCGCCGCCGATGACAGCATCGACCATGAAACGCCGCTGTCCGAGGTGTTCGAAGATCAGATCGCCTGCGCCGATATCGTGCTTCTGTCCAAGGCCGATCTGGCGGGCGAGGCCGGGCTGGCCGCGGCCCGTGCGGTGATCGAGGCCGAAGCGCCGCGCCAGCTGCCGATCCTGCCGCTGACCGAAGGGGTGATCGACCCGAAGGTCGTGCTGGGTCTGGGGGCCGCAGCCGAGGACGATCTGGCCGCGCGCCCCTCGCACCACGATGGCGCCGCCGATCACGAACATGACGATTTTGACACGGTAGTGATCGACCTGCCCGAGGTCAGCGACCCCGAGGCGTTGATCGCCGCGATCCAGCGTCTGGCACGCGAACAGCGGATCTTGCGGGTGAAGGGCCATGTGGCGGTAGCGGGCAAGCCGATGCGCCTGCTGATCCAGGCGGTGGGCGAACGTGTCCGGCATCAGTTCGACCGTCCCTGGGGCGCCGATCCGCGCCGCTCGGCGCTGGTGGTGATCGCCGAACATCACGATGTGGACGAGGCCGCGATCCGCGCGGTTCTGGGGGCCTGATGCACGTCACCTTCCGCGAAAGCCACGGCCTGGAAGAAACCGAAACGCCGACGGATCTAGGGCAGACGCCTGCGGATCTGGTGGTGTTGTCGTTTTCCGACAGCGACCTTGGGGCTTTCGCGGCGGGGTGGCGGCAGGCTGCGGGGGCGCTGCCGACGCTGCGTCTGGCCAATCTGGTGGCGCTGCGCCATCCGGTGTCCGTCGATACCTATGTCGAACAGACGCTGGCAGGCGCGAAGGCCGTTCTGGTGCGGCTGATCGGCGGCGAGGGGTATTGGCCCTACGGGCTGGCTTCGGTGCAGGATCTGGCGCGCCGGCGCGGGATTGCGCTGGCGGTGCTGCCTGCCGACGGGCGGCCCGATGCGCGGCTGGACGAGGTGTCGACCCTGCCTGTCCCCGTCTTGCGCCAGCTTTCGCAGCTGTGCGATGCCGGGGGCGCGATGGCCGCGCAGCAGGCGCTGGCCATTCTGGCGCGCGCGGCGAATCTGCCCGGCCCGGACGGCACCGGCGACACAGCCGTGCCGACAATGGGGTTTTACGACCCCGAGACAGGCGTGACCGACACGCCCCCCGCCGGGCCGCTGGTTCTGGTTGCCTTCTATCGCTCTTATCTGACGGCAGCCGATACCGACCCGGTGGATGCACTGATCCGCGCGCTGCGCGAAACGGGGCTGTCGGCCTGCGGGGTGTTTGCGCCGTCGCTGAAGGCGCCGGGTTTTACCGACTGGCTGGCGCCGCATTTGCGCGCCCGCCCCCCGGCGGCGGTCATCAATGCCACCGCCTTTTCGTCACAGGCCGATGATGGCACGACCCCATTTGACGCCACCGACTGCCCGGTGTTTCAGGTCGCGCTGTCCACCGCACGCAAACGCGACTGGGCCGAGGCCGAGCGCGGGCTTTCACCCGCCGATCTGGCGATGCATGTGGTCTTGCCCGAGGTGGATGGCCGTCTTTTCGCTGGAATAGTCTCTTTCAAGGCGCCGGAGCGTCGCGACCCCGATCTGCAATATTCCCGGTTTTCACACCGTGCCGACCCGGGTCGCGTGGCGGCAGTGGTGCGCCGTGTCCTGCGCTGGCATCGCCTGCGCCAGACCCCGGCGCAGGCCCGGCGTATGGCACTGGTGCTGTCCACCTACCCCGGGCGCGACTGGCAGATGGCGCATGCGGTGGGGCTCGATGCGCTGGAATCGGGCGCGGCGCTGCTGGGCGATTTGGGCGCGGCGGGCTATGACATTCCGGCACAGGGCGATCTGACTCGGGACTTGCAGGAACAGTCTCTGTTCTGGCCTGTTTCGGAGTATCTGAGCGCGCTGAGCACCCTGCCGGCAGCGCTGCAAAAGGATCTGGCCACGGTCTGGGGGCCCCCTGAAAACGACCCCGGCTTTGGCGATGGTGGGTTCCGGTTTCGCGCCGTGTGGCGGGGCAAGGCCCTGATCGCGCTGCAACCCGAACGCGGGGACAGGGCCGCCCGCGATTCCGATTATCACGATCTGGGCCGCACGCCCTGCCACGGCTATGTCGCGTTTTACCTGTGGCTGCGCGCACAGGGCTGCGATGCGCTGATCCACATGGGCGCGCATGGCACGCTCGAATGGCTGCCCGGCAAGGCGGTGGCGCTGTCCGCGCAGTGCTGGCCCGAGGCGCTGATCGGCGATCTGCCGGTGATCTACCCTTTCATCGTCAACGATCCGGGCGAGGCGGCGCAGGCCAAGCGCCGGATCGGCGCGGTCACGCTGGGCCATCTGCCGCCACCGATGATTGCGGCGGCGGTTCCCGAAAGGATGACCTGTCTGGAGCGGTTGCTGGATGAATATTCCACCGCCGACGGGCTCGACCCCGCGCGGCGCACGCGTCTGATCGGCGATATCCGCGACGAGGCCCGCGCTCTGGGGGTCGAGGCCGATCTGGGTCTTCCCGCCGATGCCTCGGCTGCCGAGGCGATCACCCGGATCGACCGTTTCGTCTGCGATATCAAGGAAAGCCAGTTCGGCGACGGGCTGCATGTGTTCGGGCGCGGCGCCTGTGGCGATGCCGAACGCGCGGGGCTGCTGGCGGCGCTGGACGGGCGGCGGGTGGCGCCCGGGCCGTCGGGATCACCCGCGCGGGGGCGCAGCGATGTGCTGCCCACCGGGCGCAACCTGTTTTCGGTCGATCCGCGCGCGCTGCCCAGCCGTGCGGCCCATGCGCAGGGGGTCAAGCTGGCCGAAGAGCTGCTGCGGCGGCATTTGCAGGATCATGGCGACTGGCCGCGCGGTCTGGTCGTCGATCTGTGGGGGTCTGCCACGATGCGCACCGCAGGCGAAGAATTCGCGATGGCGCTGCATCTGGCCGGTCTGGCGCCCGTATGGGATGCCGGATCGGGCCGCGTGACCGGGGTCGAGGTGGTACCGCTGGCACTGCTGGGCCGACCCCGGATTGACGTGACGCTGCGCGTTTCGGGCCTGTTCAGAGACGTTTTTCCAGGCCTTGCGCAACTGTTTGAAACCGGCGCCGCGGCGCTGGCGGCGCGCGATGAAAGCCCCGAAGACAACCCCTACCGTCAGGCCGCCCCGCGCGTGTTCGGGCCGCAGCCCGGACAATATGGCCTGGGCATGGGTGCCGCGATGGACGATTTCACGCCTCAGGCGCGTGCGGCGGCGGGCGAGGCCTGGATCGCGGCTTCCAGCTGGGCGATCGGGGCGGATGGTGTCGCGCGCGCGCAGCGGGATGCGCTGGAAGATCGGCTGTCGCGCGCCGACAGTTTCGTGCATGCGCAGGATCTGCCCGAATCCGACCTGCTGCTGGCCGCCGACTATGCCGCGCATGAGGCCGGATTCGCCGCCGCGATGGCCCGTCTGGGCCATGCCGCCCCTGCCCTTTACCATCTGGACGCGACCCGGCCCGACCGTCCCCGCGCCCGCAGTGTGACCGAGGAAATCGCCCGTGTCGTGCGGGCGCGTGCGGCAAACCCGGACTGGGCCGACGGCATGCGCCGCCACGGGTTTCGCGGGGCGGCCGAGATTGCAGCGACGCTCGATCATATGGCGGCTTTCGCACATCTGGCCGGGGTCGTGCCCGCGCATCTGTTCGATCTGTATCACGCCGCAACGCTGGAACGCCCCGAAGTCTATGCCTTTCTGAAAGCGGAAAATCCCGCGGCATTGGCGGCGATGCAGGATCTGTTTCACAGGCTGCGCGCGGCCGGGCTGTGGCAAAGCCTGCGCAACGCCAGCGTGGCATTGGGGGGCGAGGAATGAGCTTTACCGTGCAGGGATGGTGCCCCGGCGCGCTGCGGCCGATGCAGTCGGGCGACGGGTTGGTGGTGCGGGTGCGCCCGCCGCTGGGGCGGCTGACGCCCGAACAGGCGGCGGGCATCGCGACGGCAGCGCAACGCCATGGCAACGGGCGGATCGACCTGTCGGGCCGCGCGAATGTGCAATTGCGCGGCGTCACGGCCCAAACGCACCCCGCGCTGATCGCCGATCTGACGGCGCTTGGCCTGATTGACGCCGATGTCCGCGCCGAGACCCGGCGGAATATTCTGATCACCCCCTTTGCGGATGCGCCGACCCTGCGCCTTGCGGCAGAGCTGATGCGCAGGCTGGGTGAGCTGCCCGATTTGCCAGGGAAATTCGGGTTTGCGCTGGATTGCGCGGCGCAGCGGGTTCTGAACGACACCCCCGCCGACATCCGGCTGGAGCGGGCCGCGGACGGGCAGTTGATCCTGCGCGCCGAAGGGGCCGATCTGGGCGCGCAGGTGAGCGAAGACACCGCCATATCGGCGCTGATCGCGCTGGCGCAGTGGTTCGTCGCTGCGGGCGGCGTGCAGGACGGGCGGGGCCGGATGGCCCGGCTGATCGCGCGCGGGGTGCGGCCCGACGGGGGATTGACCGGAACCCACGCCCCTGCCCCGGCGCTGCCGCCGCCCTTCCCCGGCCTGACCGATCATGGCGCGCTGGTGGGCTTGGAGTTTGGGCAGATGCGCGCCGAACTGCTGGCCGTTCTGGCCAGCTTCGGGTCGCTGCGGATCACGCCCTGGCGGATGGTTCTGATCGAAGGCGCCCAGGTGATGCCCGATCTGCCCGGGCTGATTACCTCCAACACGCCCTTGCTGCGGGTCTATGCCTGCACCGGCGCGCCCGGCTGCCTGCAGGCGCTGCAACCGACCCGCGATCTGGCGCGGCAGTTGGCGCCGCATCTACCTGGGGGTGCGGTGCTGCATGTTTCGGGCTGCGCCAAGGGCTGCGCGCATCCCGCGCCCGCCGATCTGACGCTGGTCGCCACGCCAGATGGCTTCGACCTGATCGCCGCCGATACGGCACAGGGCGTGCCGCTGCGCCGTGCCGTGCCGCTTTCCGAAATCCCCAACCTGCCGGAGTTCCGCTGATGCCTTACGACTATGAAAAGGATGGCGCGCAGATCTATCTGCAATCCTTCCGCACGATCCGGGCCGAGGCAGATCTGGCACGTTTCACCCCCGAGGAAGAGATCGTCGTGGTGCGGATGATCCATGCCGCGGGTATGGTCGGGCTAGAGGCTTTCGCGCGGTTCTCGCCCGGCATGGCGATTGCGGCCCGCGCCGCGTTGGAGGCAGGCGCGCCGATCCTGTGCGATGCGCGGATGGTGTCCGAAGGGATCACCCGCGCGCGGCTGCCCGCCGATAACGCGGTGATCTGCACGCTGCAGGACCCGCGCGTGCCCGGGATGGCGCACGAGATGGGCAATACCCGGTCGGCCGCCGCGCTGGAACTGTGGCGCCCGCATCTGCACGGCGCAGTGGTGGCGATCGGCAATGCGCCCACCGCGCTGTTTCATCTGCTCAACATGCTGGAAGACCCGGCCTGCCCGCGCCCGGCGGCGATCATCGGCTGCCCGGTGGGGTTTATCGGTGCGGCGGAATCGAAGGCCGCGCTGATGCAGACGCAACCGGTGCCCTGCATGGCCATCGAAGGGCGGCTGGGTGGGTCGGCAATCACGGTGGCGGCGGTCAACGCGCTCGCCTCGCGGAAGGAGTAAGCGATGGGCAAGATCATCTGTGCAGGGCTGGGCCCGGGCGACCCCGATCTGATCTCGGTGCGGGCAGATCGGGCGATCCGGGGGGCGAAGCATGTCGCCTATTTCCGCAAGGCCGGGCGGCAGGGACAGGCGCGCCGGATCGTGCAGGGCATGCTGGCGCCAGACGTTCTGGAATACCCGATGGAATACCCGGTCACGACCGAGATTCCCTTCGACAGCCCCGAATACAACCGCATTCTGGCGGCGTTTTACGACGACTGGGCCGCGCGGCTGACCGATCTGTGCGAAAGCCGCGATGTGGTGGTTCTGTGCGAAGGCGACCCTTTCTTCTACGGATCGTTCATGCACCTTTATGTCCGGCTGCGCGACCGGATCAAAACCGAGGTGATCCCCGGCATCACCGGCATGACCGGCTGCTGGAACGCCACCGGCCAGCCGATCACCTGGGGCGACGATGTGATGAGCGTGCTGATGGGCACCTTGCCCGAGGCCGAGCTGCTGCGGCACATAGGCAGCTCGGATGCGCTGGTCATCATGAAGACCGGGCGCAACCTGCCCAAGGTGCGCCGCGCGCTGCAGGCGGCCGGTCGGCTACAGGACGCCTGGCTGATCGAACGTGGCACGATGCCTGGGCAACGCGTGGCCCGGCTGGCCGAGGTCGACGATGCCGATTGCCCCTATTTCGCAATCGTTCTGGTGCATGGGCATGGCCGGCGTCCGGTCGCAACCGAGGCCGCGGAATGAGCGGCTGGCTGGTTGTGGCGGGGCTTGGCCCCGGGGCGGATGCACTGGTCACCCCCGAGGTTCAGGCCGCGCTGGCCGAGGCCACCGATATTGTGGGCTATATTCCCTATGTCGCGCGGGTGGCGCCGCGCCCGGGCCTGCGGCTGCATGCCTCGGATAACCGTGTGGAACTGGACCGCGCGCGACATGCGCTGGACATGGCGGCGGCGGGGCATCGCGTTGTCGTGGTGTCCTCGGGCGATCCGGGGGTGTTTGCGATGGCTTCGGCCCTGTTCGAGGCGCTGGAGGCCGTGCCCGCCTATCACACGCTCGACATCCGCATCCTGCCCGGCATCACCGCGATGCTGGCGGCGGCCGCGCGGATCGGTGCGCCGCTGGGCCATGATTTCTGCGCGATCAACCTGAGCGACAATCTCAAACCCTTTGCCGTGGTAGAACACCGGCTGCGCCATGCCGCGCAGGGCGGCTTTGCGATGGCGTTCTACAACCCGCGTTCGGCCTCGCGCCCGCATCAATTCGCCCGCGTTCTGGAGATTTTGCGCGAGGAATGCGGCGACGATCGGCTGATCGCCTTTGCCCGCGCCGTCAGCACCCCCGAGGAGCGGATCACCACCGTTACGCTGGCCGAGGCGCACCCCGAAATGGCCGATATGCGCACCGTGGTGATCGTCGGCAATGCCGCCACCCGGCGCGTGGGCCCCTGGGTCTATACCCCGCGTTCCGCCGAGGCGCCGTGATGACGCAGCCAATCCAGAACCTGCGTGACCGATCCCACCGTCTTTCGCGGGGGCAAACCGGGCCGGTCGATCAGAATCACCGGCAAGCCAAGCCTGCGCGCGGCAATCAATTTGGCCTCGGCGCCGGTGCCGCCCGAATTCTTGGCTACGATATGCGTGATGTGATGGGCACGCAGCAGGGCCTCGTCGCCTTCGGGCGTGAATGGGCCGCGCGCGATCACGGCCTGCGCATCAGGCAGGGGCAGGGCGCCTTCGGGCGGATCGACCAGCCGCAGCAGATAATGGTGCTGCGGCTTGGCGGCGAAGGGTGCAAGATGCTGCTTGCCGATCGCCAGAAACACCCGGGCGGGCAGATCGGGCAGGGCGGTGATGGCGGCTTCCAGATCGGGCACATGCTGCCAATGGTCCCCGGAACCTGCCTGCCAGGCCGGACGTTCCAGCCCCAGAAGCGGTATTTTCGTCTCTATGCAGGCGGAAATCGCATTTTTGCTCATCCCGGCGGCAAAGGGATGCGTGGCGTCGATCACATGGCTGATCGCCTCGGCGCGCAGATAGTCGACCAGCCCGGGCACACCGCCAAACCCGCCGATCCGCGTTGGCAGCGGCTGGGCGACGGGGGCTGCGGTTCGGCCTGCATAGGAAAACACCGCATCGAACCCGGCCGCGTGCACCGCACGCGCCAATTGGCTTGCTTCGGTCGTGCCGCCCAGGATGAGGAGTCGCGTCATGTCTGATCCATGGCTGACCATCGTCGGTCTGGGCGAAGATGGCCTTGAAGGGCTGCCGGATGCAAGCCGTGCCGCGCTGCAGGCGGCGGCGGTGATTTTCGGCGGTCCGCGGCACCTGGATCTGGTCGCTGCGGGCGCGCGCGGTATCCCCTGGCCGGTGCCGTTCGATCTGGCGCCGGTGCTGGCCCGGCGCGGGCAGCGCGTTGTCGTGCTGACCTCGGGCGATCCGTTCTGGTTTGGGGCAGGTGGATCGCTGGCACAGCATCTTGCGCCCGAGGAATGGCGCGCCCTGCCGGTCGCCGGGGTGTTTTCGCTGGCCGCGGCGCGGCTGGGCTGGCGGCTGGATAACAGTCTCTGTTTCGGCCTACATGCGGCCTCTTTCGCGCGGCTGCGCCCGGTTTTGGCGCGGGGTGCGCATGTTATCTGCACGCTGCGCGATGCGCAGGCACCCGCCGATCTGGCGCAATGGCTCTGCCAAAGCGGTTTTGGCGCCGCCCGGATGATCGTGATGGAGGCTTTGGGCGGCCCGCGCGAACGCCTGCGCAGCACCCGCGCCGATGCGTTCGATCTGGCCGATATCGCAACGCCCGTCGCCGTTGCGCTGGACTGTGCGGACCTGCCCGCACATGTGGGCCAAAGCCGCGCCGCAGGCCTGCCCGACAATACCTTTGCGCATGACGGGCAGATTACCAAACGCCCGATCCGCGCGCTGACGCTTTCGGCGCTGGCGCCGCGCATGGGTGAATTGCTGTGGGACATAGGCGGCGGATCAGGCTCTATTTCGGCGGAATGGTGCCTTTTGGGGGGGCGCGCGATCACGGTTGAACGTCATACTGCGCGGTGCGCCAATATCGCCGCCAATATCGCGGCCTTTGGGCTGGAGGGTCGCATGACCCTGGTTGAAGGGGTTGCCCCCGCGGCACTGGCCGGGCTGCCTTTGCCCGATGCGGTGTTTGTGGGGGGTGGCGGGGATGCCGCGCTTTATCAGGCATTGCTGCCGATGTTGCCGCCCGGAACGCGGCTGGTGGCGAACGGGGTCACGCTGGAAACCGAAACCGTGCTTGCCGCCTGTCATGCCCGGCACGGCGGCAACCTGCTGCGGATCGAACTGGCGCAGGCCGAGCCCTTGGGCGGGATGCGTGGCTGGCAACCTGCCCGCCCGGTGGTGCAGTGGAGTGTGGTGCTATGAAGATCGCCGGCATGGGATGTCGTGGCAGTGCGACCCGGGCATCATTGCGGGCTGCGTTGTCGATGGCCGAGGCCGCAGGGGGCCGTGTCGATGCGCTGGCGACAAGCCCGCACAAGACGGCAGATCTGGCCGCTTTTGCGCGGGAACAGGGTCTGTTTCTGCATTCGGTTGATGTGTGTGACGTGGTCACGCCGACGCAATCCCCGCGCATCGTGCAGCACTATGGAACCGGGTCGCTGGCTGAAGCCGCCGCCCTTGCCGCAGCGGGGCCGGGCGCACGGATATTGGTGCCCCGCGTGACATCGCCCGATGGGCTGGCAACCGCGGCCATCGCTGTCAGTGCAGACGAAATCACGAAAGGAGCCGCAGAATGACGGTGCATTTTATCGGAGCGGGGCCCGGCGCGGCCGACCTGATTACCCTGCGCGGCCGTGACCTGATCGCGGCTTGCCCGGTTTGCCTCTATGCGGGCAGCCTGGTGCCCGCGGCGCTGCTGGCGCATTGCCCGCCCGGGGCGCGCATCGTGAATACCGCGCCGCTGAGCCTGGATCGGATCATCGAGGAAATTGCTGCCGCGCATGCCGCGGGGCAGGATGTGGCGCGGCTGCATTCCGGCGATCTGTCGATCTGGTCGGCGATGGGGGAACAGTTGCGGCGGCTGCGCGCGCTGGGGATTCCCTATGACGTGACGCCCGGCGTGCCGTCTTTTGCCGCCGCCGCCGCCGCGCTGGGGGCCGAACTGACCCTGCCCGGCGCCGCGCAATCGGTGGTGCTGACCCGCACCTCCGGGCGGGCCAGTGCGATGCCCGAGACCGAAGCCCTGGAAAATTTTGCCCGCACCGGAGCGGTTCTGGCGATTCACCTGTCGATCCATGTGCTGGACAAGGTGGTGGCCGAGCTGACCCCGCATTATGGCGCCGATTGCCCGGTGGCGGTGGTGTGGCGGGCCAGCTGGCCCGATCAACGGGTGGTTCGCGCGAGCCTCGGCACGCTGCAAACCGCGATTGGCGCGGAAATGGAGCGCACCGCGCTGATCCTTGTGGGGCATACGCTCGGGGCCGAGGATTTCGATGAAAGCCGGCTTTATGCAGGCGATTACGACCGCCGTTATCGCCCCGTGGGCACCGCCCCGCGCTTCCCCGACACGGCCCCCGAATGACGCCCGGCCTGATCATTTCGGCCCCCGCATCCGGGACCGGCAAGACCACGCTGACGCTTGGCCTGCTGGCGGCGCTGCGGGTGCGCGGGATGCAGGTGCAGCCGTTCAAGAGCGGGCCCGATTACATCGACCCGGCGTTTCACACAGCGGCGGCGGGGCGTGCTTCGGTCAACCTCGACGCCTGGGCGATGACCGCAGAACAGATCGCCGCGCTGGCGCAGACCCAGGCGGATCTGGTCGTGGCCGAAGGCTCGATGGGGTTGTTCGATGGCGTGGCCCGTCCGGGCGAAGCAGGGATCGGCGCCAGCGCGGATATTGCCGCGCTGATGGGCTGGCCCGTGGTGTTGGTGCTTGACGTATCGGGGCAGGCGCAATCCGCCGCCGCAGTGGCGCATGGCTTCGCCACGATGTGCCCGGGGGTGACGGTGGCGGGGGTCGTGCTGAACAAGGTCGCCTCACCGCGCCATGACGCGCTGGTGCGTGACGGGATGGCCCGTGCGGGGATTACGGTTTTCGGGTCACTGCCGCGCAAGACCGAAATCGCGCTGCCCGAGCGGCACCTGGGTCTTGTGCAGGCCGAAGAGCTGCCACGGCTGCAGTCGATTTTGGAACAGGCTGGCGCGTTCGTTACCGCGCATTGCGATCTGGATGCCTTAATTGCCGCGGCGGCTTCGGGCGGGCCTGAAACAGTCTCTGTTCCGCCTGTTTTGCCGCCACCGGGTCAGCGCATTGCACTGGCGCGCGATGCGGCGTTTTCCTTCGTCTACCCGCATCTGATTACCGAATGGCGGGCACAAGGCGCGACGATCCTGCCGTTTTCACCTTTGGCAGACGAGGCGCCCGACCCTTCGGCAGATGCCTGCTGGCTGCCCGGTGGCTACCCGGAACTGCACGCAGGGCGGCTTGGCTGCACGCAGAATTTTCGTGCAGGGTTGCGGGATTTCGCGCAAACGCGTCCGGTGCATGGCGAATGCGGTGGCTATATGGCACTGGGCACAGGGCTGATCGCGGCAGATGGCACACGGCACGAAATGGCGGGGCTTCTGGGGTTGGAAACATCTTTTGCGAAACGGCGGATGCATCTGGGCTATCGGCTGGCGACACTGGCAACACCGATGCCCGGGATCGCGGCCAGCACCCGGTTGCGCGGGCATGAATTCCACTATGCCACGATCCTGTCGCAGCCCGATGCCCCCCTGGCCGAGGTTCTGGATGCCACTGGCGCGCCGGTCCCCGAAACCGGATCGACCCGAAGCCTGCCCGGTGGCGGCCGGGTCAGCGGCACCTTTTTCCACATGATTGCAAAGGCAAGCGCATGAGCGGTTTTGTATCTTTCGTTTCTTCGGGGCCCGGCGACCCCGAGCTTTTGACGCTGAAGGCTGCCGACCGGCTGGCGCGCGCCGATGTGGTCTTGTTCGACGACCTGGCCTCGGGGCCGGTTCTGGGCCATGCGCGGCCCGGGGCCGAACTGATTGCGGTGGGCAAACGCGCGGGCAAACCCTCGGCCAAGCAGGACCATGTCAACCAGTTGCTGGTCGAACATGCGCAGCGCGGGCTGCGGGTTGTGCGGCTGAAGTCAGGCGATTGCGGGATTTTCGGCCGCCTGGAAGAGGAGCTGACCGCCCTTGCCGAAGCCCGGATCGCGCATGAGATCATCCCCGGCGTGCCCTCGGCCTGCGCGGCGGCGGCCGCGGCGGGGCTGCCGCTGACCCGGCGGCTGACGGCGCGGCGGGTGCAGTTCATCACCGGTGCCGATGTGACCGGCGATCTGCCCGAAGGGCTCAACTGGCCCGCGCTGGCCGATCCCGGCGCAACGACGGTCGTGTTCATGGGCAAGCGCACTTTCCCGCGGCTGGTTGCGGGGCTGATCGGGCAGGGGCTGTCGCCCGACACACCCGCACTGCTGGCCGAGGCGGTCGGGCATCCGGCACAACGGCTCTGTTCCAGCACGATCGCCGCCCTGGCCGCGGATCTTGCGCAAAGCCGGTCAGAGCAGCCAGCCCTGATCCTGTATGGGCCCTTGGCCGGTTTTGAGGCCCCCGATGCCGCGGATGATGCTTGACCCTAGCGCCGCCATGGCGTTTATCTGAACCTCTGTATGGTGCCCATCAACGCGCAAAGCGCAGGGCTTCATCGGGAATGGGGAGGGGCGGACCAAATTGCGGCGCCCGAAGCCCCAGCCGCCCCCGCGACTGTATGCGGTGAGCGCACTTCGACCACGCCACTGGGGCATCCCCCGGGAAGGCAGAAGCTGCGCTTCGACCCGCGAGCCAGGAGACCGGCCATCTGACATAACCCAACCGCCGTCGGGTGTGACGGCACAGGAGATTGATATGCATATCGAACCGGGCCTCGTCGACGGCACCAAAATTGCGCTGAGCTATGCCACCGCCGCGGCGGCTGGCACCTATACCCTGAAAACCGCTTATGGAGCGATCCGCGCGCAAGGCGTGGGGTCGCTGGTCGCGCGTTCGGCCATTGCCGCAGCGGCCGTTTTCACCTTTTTCGAAGTGCTGCCGCACATGCCGGTGGGCGTGTCCGAGGTTCACCTGATCCTTGGCTCGACGCTGTTCCTGATCCTGGGGGCCGCGCCCGCCGCGATCGGGCTGGCGCTGGGTCTGCTGATCCAGGGCGTGTTCTTTGCGCCCTTCGACCTGCCGCAATACGGGATGAACGTGACCACGCTGCTGGTGCCGCTGTTCGGGCTGCAGGTTCTGGCGAAGCGGCTGATCGCGCCGGGCACGGCCTATGTCGACCTGCGCTATGGTCAGGCGCTGGCGCTGTCGACGGCCTATCAGGGCGGGATCGTCGCCTGGGTGGCGTTCTGGGCCTTGTATGGTCAGGGCTTTGCCGCGGCTTCCTCGATCGCGACCTTCGGCGTGGCTTACATGAGCGTCATCCTGATCGAGCCGCTGGTCGATCTGGCGGTTCTGGCGGTGGCCAAGCGCATCCGCGGGCTGCAAGGCTCGGTGCTGGTCACCCCGCGTCTGTTTGCCTGAGCCAGACGCATCGCAAAGAAACGCAAGGGGGTCGCAAGGCCCCCTTTTTTCAAAGGACAGGACATGATCGAGCTTACCCTGATCGGCATCGGCACCGGCAATCCCGACCATCTGACGGTGCAGGCCGCGCAGGCGATGAATGCCGCCGATCTGATCCTGATTCCGTTCAAGGGCGGCGACAAATCCGATCTGGCGGGGCTGCGGCGGGCGATCTGTGCGCAGCACATCACCAACCCGGCCACGCGGATCGTGGAATTCGACCTGCCCAAGCGCGATGCCGCGCGGCCCAGCTATCACGCCGGGGTCGATGACTGGCACGACGCAATCACCGATGCCTGGGAGGCGCAGATCCGCGCAGCCCTGGGCGCAAGCGGCCGCGTGGCGCTGCTGGTCTGGGGCGATCCGTCGCTTTACGACAGCACGCTGCGGATTGCCGAACGGCTGCGCCGGCGGATGGCGGTGCAGACGCGGGTCATCCCCGGAATCACCGCGATTCAGGCACTCTGTGCCGCGCATGCGATCCCGCTAAACGACATCGGCGCGCCTGTTCTGATTACCACGGGGCGGCAATTGCGTGAAAATGGCTGGCCCGAGGCCGTAGATACGTTGGTGGTGATGCTGGATGGCGAGTGTTCCTTCACCACGCTGGCCACCGAGGGCGTGCAGATCTGGTGGGGCGCCTATGTCGGCATGGCCGAGCAGATCCTGCGCGCGGGGCCGCTGAGTGACGTCGCAGCCGACATCTGCACGACCCGCGCCCAGGCACGGGCCGAACATGGCTGGATCATGGATATCTACCTGCTGCGCCGGGCGCCTCAGGCCGCCTGACCGGCGCGCACCATCGTCTTGCCATACCAGTTCCCGCCGCGCCGGGCCGCCTTGGCCTGATAGCGGCGCAGGAAGGGAATATTGCTCAGTTCCGGCGCGGCCATAGCCAGCAGGTCGTCATTCGCCTTGTCGCTGATCCGATAGCGCAGCGGCAGCGAAATCGCCCGGTCGATCAGATAGCGGTCGTTGAAGGGCGAGATATAGAACTGATGCGTATAGCCCCAGAATTTGCCGCCCTGCGACGAGGCCAGGTAAAGCTCGTTCCAGATCATGTCATAGGGCTGCGATTTCAGCGGACCCAGGCTTTCGTACCATTCCAGATATTCGGGCATCCACCGGTCGGCCAGTTCTTCGGTATAATTGTCGCCCTCGGTGATCAGCAGCCGCTTGATCCCGTGACGCGGGTCATGCACCGCCGGGTTGCGCGCACCATTCCTCCAGCTGCTGGCCTGCAGAAGGTCCATCACATTGCCGCGGATATGCCATTGATGCCCGGGTTGTTTGGTATTCAGGCCCAGCAGAACCTCGTTCGGGGGGGCACCGGTAAAGCCGTTCGCAATCATCCAGTCGCGGGTGATCTGACGCTGCCGGAACCGGCCGGGCAGGGCGCCGCGCGGGTAATCGTCGGTATCGTAGATGCGATAGGGCAGGTTCATCCGTTCGGCCACGAGCGAGCCCACGGCGCTGTCGATCCGGCTGTTGTAGCTGTGCGCGAAGGCGAAGAATTCGCCGATCTTGTCCAGATGATCGCGCGCGCAGGCCACCAGATTGCGCGAATCCCGCCCTGCGGAAATCGGCATCACGGTGGGCCGGGCGGCAGCAATCGTGCCGATGGTGCGCGCCAGCCGGTCGCGGATCTCTTCCAGTGCGCCGGGGGCTTGTTCCAGCGGAATGTCGAACACCGCATCGGGTTTCGGCCAGTGCCGGGTCACCGTGAAATCGGTCAGGTTCAGATAGTGGTTCGGCAGCAGCCGTTTGACCTGCGCATCCGAGGTATGGGTCAGCGTGTAATTGCCCTTGCCTGCCAGGATCAGCTCTTCATCGAAGGCCGGGTTCGGTTCGCGCGCACGGTCCAGCGCCAGCAGAACGCTGGAGGCAATGGCGCGGGTTTTCGGATCGAAGACCACACCGAGCGCCGAAACCGGATCGACATAGATACGCACCCCGGCATCCCCGGCAAGGATGACCGCATAGCGCCCGGCCAGCCCTTCGATCAACGGCTCGCAGGCGTCGAAAAACCCCTTGTCGCTGCGGCTGGCGGGCAGGGGCAAAACCGTGTCGATCAGCCCGCCTTCAGGGTGCAGCGCGCCACCCAGAACATAGCCGCTGGGCAGGCCAGCCGCGTCGATCACCGGCGTGACCGGCAGCGCGGGCCCGTGCAACAGCGCCCAGGTATCGGTCACCGGCTTGCGTTGAAAACCGGGCACGCCAAGCGCCGGATTTTCGGTCAGAACAAACTGATAGCGAAACAGGCTTTCGAAGGGGCGCCCTTCCTCCGCGCAGATTTTCTCGGCGGCGGTTTGACCATGTAACATGCGATGAATCCGATCGGGTTATCGTTGCGGCACAAAAATACTTGGCCGAAAGTTATGTGATTGTTTTTCAACCCACAACGTTCAAATCAGGTTGTCAGCCTTCTGGCAGGGTGTAATCCTGCCGCAAAGGCGGGAAGAATGTGATGGCCGACATTTCCCTGCGGAAATGAGGGGACGATGAGCGACGAGCGTAAGAACGACAACCCCTATCGCCACATACCTGCCCGCGGGTTCTGGCGCAGTGCGGTGGCAGAGCCGGGGGTGTTCGGGTTCTCCGATCTGTGGAAATCCGCGTGGACCCTGCCGAAAGACGCGGTGTTCGCCACCTTCGGGTCGTGTTTCGCCCAGCATATCAGCCGGGCGCTGATGACCCGCAAGATGAACTGGCTGAATGCCGAGCCCGCGCCCGGGCGCACGCCACCCGATCTGGCCAAGCGTTACAATTACGGGGTGTTTTCGGCGCGCACCGGTAACATCTACACCGCTGCGCAACTGTTGATCTGGGCGCGGCTGGCGTCGGGCGAGCGCGGGGCGGAGAGTGTCGAGCTATGGACCGACGGCGATGGCCGGATGCATGACATGCTGCGCCCCAAGATCGAGCCGCAGGGATTTGAAAGCGTGGAAGAGGCGCAGGCCTCGCTGCTTTCCACCGCGCGGGCCTTTGCGCGCTGTATCACCGAGGCGGATGTCTTCGTCTTCACGCTGGGTTTGACCGAAGGCTGGGTGAATACCCGCAGCGGCCACAGCTATTCGATCTGCCCGGGCACCGGGGTCGGCACCTTCGACCCCGAGGTGCACGCCTTCCGCAACTATACCTATCCCGAAATCATGCGCGATCTGGATCTGGCGCTAGAGATCATGTGGCGCATGAACCCCAATCTGCGGGTGTTGCTGACCGTGTCGCCCGTGCCGCTGGTGGCGACCGCCTCGGGGGAACATGTTCTGGTCGCCACACAATATTCGAAATCGGTGCTGCGGGCGGTGGCGGGCGACATGGCACGCAGCCATGACGCTGTGGATTACTTCCCGTCCTACGAAATCATCGCGGCGCCGCCCACCCGCGCGGCATTTTTCGAGCCGAACATGCGGGGCATCGCGCAGGATGGCGTGGATCTGGTGATGCGGCATTTCTTTGCAGGGTTGGACCTGTCGGCACCCGCACACAGGCCTGACCGAACCTCCGCAACCGAATCCGAAAGCGAGGCAGAAATGGCGCGCGAGGATCTGGTTTGCGAAGAAATGATCCTGGAGAAATTCAATGACGCCTGAGCTGTTGATATTGGGTGACAGCCATTCGATCGCGCTGAAAGAAGGCGCCGATCTGCTGGGCATCCGGGCCGAGGCGCTGCATTTTTCCGGGTCGCAATGGCACGATCTGAAGTTCAGCTACGGCACCCACGGGTTCGAACCGCGCGGTGTGCGTGCGGGTGTGCAGCAGATGCGCGCGCTGCGCGAAAAACTGGGGGTCACGGATGTGTTCGGGATGGGGATTCCAGTGATTTCGACGCTGGGGTTCCATCTGGGCCGACTGGTGCCGCCCTTCGGCTGGAACAATCACCGCGTATTCGAGCCGGGCAAACCGATGGACAGCGGGTTGATCGCCTCGACCCGGTTCGCCGAGGATTACGTCGCGCTTTATCGCGCACGCCACATCCGCACGGCCCGGCGCCTGGCGCGCAATGCGAAACTGGTGATCGTGGCGCCGCCGCCCGCCTTCGACCGCCCGAATTACGATGCGATCCGCGGGATCGTGACGCGGCAATTGCAGGCGGCTGGCGTCACCGTCTACGACCCGAAGGACGATCTGCTTCCCAAAGGCGGCACGCTGCCTGCGGAATTGCTGATGCCGGACGGGGTGCATGCGACCGCAGAATGCGGCGCGATGATCTTGCAGGCGATGGCAGAGCGCGGGCTGCTCGCGGCCTAGAAATCCAGGCCCAGATCCAGCGTCCGGGCCGAGTGGGTCAGCGCCCCCGAAGAGATGTAATCGACGCCGGTTGCGGCCACCTCCGCGATACGGTCGAGTTTCATGTTTCCCGACGCTTCGAGCACGACGCGCCCGGCCGTCAGCTCGACCGCCGCCCGCAGGGTCGGCGTGTCCATATTGTCAAGCAGGATGACATCCGCGCCACCCACCGCCAGCGCCTCTTGCAGCTGGCTCAGGCTGTCCACCTCCAGCTCGATCCGCATCATGTGGCTGCGTACGGCCTTCGCCGCCTCCAGCACGGCGCGAATGCCGCCCGCCGCGGCGACGTGATTGTCCTTGATCAGGATCGCATCCGACAGGCCGAACCGGTGGTTCGAGCCGCCGCCATGCGCCACGGCCAGTTTTTCGACGACGCGCAGGCCCGGGGTGGTCTTGCGGGTGCAGGTGATGCGGGTCTTCGTGCCCTTGGTCTGGGCCACGAAAGCCGCGGTCAGGGTGGCGATTCCGGTCAGGCGCCCGGCGAAATTCAAGGCCACGCGTTCGCCCATCAGGATCGAGGCGGCCTCGCCCTCGATCACCATCAGGGTCTGGCCCGGGGCGCAGGGCTGGCCATCGGCGACCAGCGTTTCGATTTTCAGCGCCGGATCGACCAGCCGAAACGCGATCGCCGCAATCTGCATCCCCGAGACAACACCCTGTTCGCGCGCATTCAGCCGCGCGGTGTAACGGGTTCCCGGCGCAATCACGGCACGGGTGGTCACGTCGCCCATCGGCGACAGATCCTCGGTCAGAGCGGTGCGCACGAGGGGCTCAAGGATGAAATCGGGAAGCGTCGCGGTCATTGTTCCTCCAGAACGCGGGCACGGATGGCCAGCGCATCGGCAAGGGTCATGTGGGTTCGTTGGGCCATGGCCGGGTCAGATTTCGGAAAATCGGATCGGAAATGCCCGCCGCGGCTTTCTTCGCGGGCCAGGGCCGCTGCGGCGATCAGCGTGGCCGTCGCGGTCATGTTCAGCATGGCTTGGGCGGGATGGGCCGCCTCGATCCGGGCGATCGTCCGCAGGGCCCGTTTCAGCCCCTCGGCATTGCGCACAACGCCCACGCCATCCGTCATCGCGGCCCGAAGCTGCGCGACGGCACTTTCGTCAATCCCTTCGGCGCCCTCGGGGAAGTCGAATTCGATTTCGGGCGCATCGGCTGGCGCACCAAGCTGCGCATCAATTCCCAGCGCACAGATCCGCGCAAAGACCAGCGCTTCCAGCAAGCCGTTCGACGCCAGCCGGTTCGCCCCGTGCAAGCCCGTCGAAGATGCCTCGCCACAGACCCAGAGATTGCCGAGGCTGGCGTGCCCGGTCGCATCGGTGTCGATGCCACCCATATGGTAATGCGCCGCAGCGGCCACTGGAATCGGCTGCGCAACAGGGTCTATTCCGGCCCTTTTGCAGGCTTCGGCCACGGCCGGGAAACGTGTGATCACATCTGCGCCAAGGCAGGCGCGGGTATCGAGCGCGGGGGCGCGGCCCGCCTGACGTTCCAGATACACAGCGCGGGCGACAATGTCGCGCGGCGCCAGTTCGGCATCGGGGTGGACCGGCAGCATGAAGCGTTCACCCGTCGCGTTTATCAGCACCGCACCTTCGCCGCGCAGGGCCTCGGTTGCCAAAGGCGCCGGGTCTTCACCGCTGGCAATCGCGGTGGGGTGAAACTGCACGAATTCCGGGTCCGCAATCCGCGCGCCCGCACGCGCAGCCATGCCGATCACCTGCCCACGAATCCGCGGCGGATTGGTGGTGACGGCAAACAGCCCGCCCGAACCCCCACCCGCCAGCAGGATCGCCGGGCTGCGCAGCAGCGAACGGCCCGAGGACTGATCGGCTTTCTCGATCCAGACGCCGGTGACGACCCCATCCTGCACTTCAAGGCCCGAAGCCATGATCCCTTCGGCCACCTGCACCGAGGGCGTGTGTCGCACAGTGCCGATCAGCGCATGCATGATCTCGCGCCCGGCCTGATCGCCGCGCACCCGCACCACGCGGGCGGTCGAATGCGCCGCCTCGCGCGACATGACATAGCCGCCCGATGCATCGCGATCGAAGGGCGTGCCCAGATCCGTCAGGTCCAGAATATGCTGGCGTGCCTCGGCGGTGACCATCTGCGCAATCGCGGGGTCCACGGTGCCCGCGCCGGCCATCATCGTATCGGCGGCGTGCGATTCCGGGCTGTCGCCACGCGACATCGCCGCGGCAACACCGCCCTGCGCCCAGGCAGAAGAGGCCCCTTCGCCCAGCATTTCAGGAGAAATCACCAGAACCGGGCGCGGCGCCAGTTTCACCGCGGCATAAAGCGCCCCCAGCCCCGCGCCAACGATCACGACGCGTTGCGTGTCGATCGTGCTCACTTGGCGATCTTCCGCGACAACTCGATCATCCGCTCGACCGCGACGCGGGCGCGCGCGGCGATCTCGGGGTCGACGAACACCTCTTCGGTGCCGGTGTGCAGCGAGAACAGGATCTTTTCGAGCGTGATCTTCTTCATGTAGGGGCACATGTTGCAGGGCCCGACGAATTCCACCTCGGGCAAAGCGTCGGCAATATTCGAAGCCATCGAACATTCGGTGACCAGCATCGCGCGGCCCGGATGTTCACGCGTGACATAGTCGATGATGCCGCTGGTCGAACCCGAGAAATCGGCCTCTGCCACCACCGACGGCGGGCATTCCGGGTGTGCGATGATGCGGGTGTCGGGGTGCAGCGCGCGATAGTCGCGCAGATCCTGTGCGGTATATTGTTCATGCACGATGCACGAACCCGCCCACCAGACCACCTTTTTCTGCGGCACCTGCCGTGCCACGTTTTGCGCCAGATACTGATCCGGGGTCATAATGACCGTGTCGCCTTCCATCGCGGCAACGATCTGCGCGGCGTTGGAGGAGGTGCAGCAGACATCCGACGCCGCCTTCACCTCGGCGGTGGTATTCACATAGCTGACCACCGGCGCGCCCGGATATTTGGCACGCATCTGCGCGACACCCTCGGCGGTGATGCTTTCGGCCAGCGAACAGCCAGCCTCCATGTCGGGGATCAGAACCGTTTTCGAGGGGTTCAGGATTTTCGAGGTCTCTGCCATGAAATGCACGCCGCATTGCACGATCGTCTGCGCCTCGACCTTGGTTGCCTCGATCGCCAGCTGCAGGCTGTCGCCCACTACATCGGCTACCCCGTGATAGATCTCGGGGGTCATGTAGTTGTGCGCCAGAATGATCGCGTTCTTCTCGTGCTTCAGCCGGTTGATCGCACGGATATAGGGCGCGTAGCGGGCGAAATCGGGCAGGGTCACCACCCGCTCCATCCGGGCATGCACATCGCGCATCTCTTCGGCCAGCGTCAGCGAGGGCGCGAGGTCGTAGGCCTCGGCCAGGGTGGCGCGCATCGCAGCAAAGTCCAGCATGGGTATCCTCCCCCGAGCCTTAGAACGGATTGGATGTAAGGGCATTGGCCCCGAGGTTAAATGGGAAAAATGCGCCAGACCCCGCATTTATCGTGAATCTGTAGCGATTATGGCCTGGCCGGATCACGATTTCTGGCGGTTCCAGATCGCGTTTTCCCCCAGTTTCGCGACAAAGGCGGCGTGCGCCTCGGCCTCGGCTGCGGTGATCCGCGCGGGCAGGGGCACCGGACGCGGCTGCGAGCGCCAATCGCCGGCCGAATGGCTTTGCGCGGCGGATTTCGTGGGTTCGATGCTCAGCCCGAAGCCCGGCTGCCGCCCACCGATCAGCTCCAGATAGACCTCGGCCAGGATTTCGGAGTCGAGCAGTGCGCCGTGCAGCGTGCGCGAAGAGTTGTCGATGTTGAACCGCCGGCACAGCGCATCCAGCGAGGCGGGCGAGCCCGGAAACTTGCGCCGCGCGATCAGCAGCGTGTCGATGGCGCGTTCGTTGGCAATCAGAGGTTTCTTCACCCAGCCCAGTTCGGCATTCAGGAATTTCATGTCGAAGGCGGCGTTGTGGATCACCAGCTTCGCATCGTCGGCAATGAAATCGAGGAAATCCTGCGCGATCTGTGCGAATTTCGGCTTGTCACGCAGGAAGTCGTCGCCCAGCCCATGTACCTGAAACGCCTCTTGCGGCATCGCGCGCTCAGGGTTGATGTATTGATGGTAGGTGCGGCCCGTGGGCACATGGTTGAACAGCTCGACCGCGCCGATCTCGACGATGCGGTGGCCTTCCGAGGGCTCGAAACCCGTGGTTTCGGTATCCAGAACGATCTCACGCATGGCGACCTCTGATCTGCGCAATCAGGTTTTGCACCGCGGCGCGTGTGCTCTCAAACGAAATCGTTTCGATCACATGATCGGCCCGGGCCCGTTTTTCGGCATCGGGCATTTGCCGCGCCAGGATCATGTCCAGCTGCGCTTCTGTCATCTGACCCCGCGCCAGAACACGGGCGCGCTGCACCTCGGGGGCGGCGGTGACGACCAGCACCGCATCGCAGGCGGCATCGGCCCCGGTTTCGAACAGAAGCGGAATATCAAGAAGGATCAGATCGGCATCGCCATGGGCGGCGATGAAGGCTTCGCGCGCCGCCGTGGTCAGCGGATGAACGATGGATTCCAGCCGGGACAGCGCCTGTTTGTCACTGGACAAGATGGTTTTCAGCGCCGCGCGATCCACCGCACCATCCCGCACGGCGCCGGGAAAAGCCGCCGCAATCGGCGCAACCGCCGCACCGCCCGGGGCGTAAAGCGCATGCACCGTCGCGTCGGCATCCCAGACCGGCACGCCTGCGTCCGCAAACATCCCGGCAGCCGTGGATTTCCCCATGCCGATGGAGCCGGTCAGACCCAGAAGAAACGGCTTGCTCATGCCGCCAGCACCGCAGCACGCAGTTCGGGCGTCACCTCGGGGCGGCGGCCGAACCAGCGTTCGAACCCGGGCACCGCCTGATGCAGCAACATCCCCAGCCCATCGACCGTGGTGCAGCCCATTGCCTCGGCCTCGGTCAGGAGTTTGGTTTTCAGCGGCGCATAGACGATATCTGTCACCACCGCCTGCGGCGAAAGCGCATCGAGCGGCACGCGAAACTCGGGCTTGCCCTCCATCCCGAGCGAGGAGGTGTTCACCACCGTCATCGCGTCTTCCAGCATGTTTCCGGCCTGCACCCAGTCATAGATGACCACGCGCGCCCCGAATTCCGAACGCAACACCTCGGCCCGGGCGCGGGTGCGGTTGGAAATGCGGATCTCGGGGCAGCCGACCTCCAGCAACGAGGCAATGATCGCCCGCGCGGCGCCGCCAGCCCCGATCACCGCGGCAGAACCCGCCGCCGGCTGCCAGTGCGGCGCACCTTCACGCAGATTGGCGATGAACCCGTAACCATCTGTATTATCTGCGTGAATCTTTCCATCCGGGCGGAAAATCAGGGTGTTTGCCGCGCCGATCAGCGCGGCGCGGTCGGAAATCACATCGGCGAAGGCCAGAACCGCCTCTTTATGCGGGATCGTGACGTTACAGCCGACAAATCCCGCCTTGGGCAGGGCCCGCAGCACGGTTTCCAGATCATCCGCCGCCACATCCATCGGGATATAGTGCCCGCGAATGCCGTAGTGGCGCAGCCAATAACCATGCAGCGCAGGCGAACGCGAATGGGCAACCGGCGAGCCGATCACACCGGCCAACGGGATACGGGGATGATCGCTCATGTCGTCAGCTCTCCTCGGGCGCGCAACCAGTTCAGGAATTCGATCAGGGGAAGTCCCAGCACCGCAAAGTAATCGCCTTCGACGGCAGAGAAAAGGCAAACCCCCTCTTCCTCGAGCTTATAGCAGCCCACCGCATGACGAACGCTGTCCCAGTTGCGTGACAGATAGGCGTCGATGAAGTCATCCGAAAGCGGATGCATCGTCAGGCGCACCTCGGCGACATGACGCCAGATCGGCTGACCGTCGCGCAGCGCGACCAGTGCAGACAGCAAGCGATGCGTGCGCCCCGACAACGCGCGCAGCTGCTCGCGGGCCTGATCCATGTTTTCCGGTTTTCCGAAGATCCGCCCTTTGAGTTCAAGCACCTGATCGGCGCCCAGAACCAGTTGCCCCGGCGCCGCGCTGGAAAGCTTCGCGGCTTTCATCTCGGCCAGGGTGTCTGCGACATCGCGCGGGCTGGCACCTTCGGCCTCCAGCGCGCGGCGGATCATCTCTTCGTCGATGCGCGCGGGGCGCGTTTCGACCTGCAATCCGGCGTTGCGCAACAGCGTGGCCCGGATCTGCGATTGCGAAGCAAGAAGAAGAGGGGCGAGCATGTGGATAACCTTCGGGAGAAACGGGCGATGAAACCTGTGGGCAGGTCAGGGTTTTCGGATTCCTCGACAGTTCAGGGGAGGTTTGTCAAGAAACTGTTAGGCTTTTCCACTTGTGGAAAGCGAGCTCGCCCAGCTGTGAGCATTGGCCGCAGGGAAGCGGCTGCTCACAGGGTTTTACACAGGCGGCCAAATCTTCGAAATCCTTGCATTATATTGATCTGTAAAGATTAATTAGAACGACGACCAAAATATTCCACGGCGGCACCCGCTTCTTTCACCGCTCTGGATAACGTGTTTGCAAGCTGTTAATCCACATCGCCCACAGGGCTTAACATCATCATCATCTTTTCTTTTCTTTAATCTTTTATTTAAGAAGGAAGAGGAAACGTGAGGCTGCCATGACCATTCTGAGCGATGTCTACTACTGGGTGAAAGCGCTGCATGTGATGTCGGTGCTGGCCTGGATGGCCGGGCTGTTCTATCTGCCGCGGCTGTATGTCTATCACGTCGAGGGGCTGAAGAAGCAGGGCGTGGTGCGTGGATCGGACATGGACCTGCTGTTCCAGCATCAGGAACGCCTTCTGATGAAGGCGATCATGAATCCCGCGATGATCTCGACCTGGATTTTCGGGCTGCTGCTGGTGTTCACACCGGGCATTGTCGACTGGTCGATGGCCTGGTCCTGGGCGAAAGCCGGCGCTGTGCTGGGAATGACCTGGTTTCACATGTGGTGCGGCAAACAGCGCAAGGCGCTGGCGGATGGCAGCAATACGCTGACCGGGCGGCAATACCGGATGATGAACGAAGTGCCGACGCTGTTTATGATCGTCATCGTGATCGCTGTGATCGTCAAATTCTGATGTTTCATTGACTCAGACGGGGTTTGGACGTAAAGCATCGCCCAAGCCCCGGCCGTCCGGCTGACCGGTTTTTCTGACACATCTGATGAGTGCGCGCTGTGGCGTCGCGGAAAGTGGGTTTCCCATGACCAAGGAACGTTTGAATCTTGCGGATCTGAAGGCAAAAAGCCCCAAAGACCTGCTGTCGATGGCCGAAGAGTGGGAAATCGAGAACGCCTCGACCATGCGCAAGGGCGAGATGATGTTCTCGCTGCTGAAAGAGCATGCCGAAGATGACATCGAGATCGGTGGCGACGGCGTTCTGGAGGTTCTGCAGGACGGTTTCGGATTTCTGCGTTCGACCGAAGCCAACTATCTGCCCGGCCCCGATGACATTTATGTCAGCCCCGACATGATCCGTCAGTATTCGCTGCGCACAGGGGATACCGTTGAAGGCATCATTCGCGCCCCGGGTGAAAATGAACGCTATTTCGCGCTGACCACGGTTGAGCAGATCAACTTCGAAGATCCTGAAAAAGCGCGTCACAAGGTGGCCTTTGACAACCTCACGCCGCTGTATCCGACCGAGCGGCTGAAGATGGAGGTCGAAGACCCGACCATTCGCGACCGTTCCGCCCGGATCATCGACTTGGTGGCGCCAATCGGCAAAGGCCAGCGTAGCCTGATCGTCGCGCCGCCGCGCACGGGTAAGACCGTGCTGCTGCAAAATATCGCGCATTCGATCGCGACGAACCACCCGGAGTGCTATCTGATCGTTCTGCTGATCGACGAACGCCCCGAAGAGGTGACCGACATGCAGCGCAGCGTGAAGGGCGAGGTCGTGTCCTCGACCTTTGACGAACCGGCAACGCGCCACGTTGCGGTGGCGGAAATGGTCATCGAGAAGGCAAAACGTCTGGTCGAGCACAAGCGCGACGTCGTCATCCTGCTCGACTCGATTACCCGTCTGGGCCGCGCGTTCAACACGGTTGTGCCGTCGTCGGGCAAGGTTCTGACCGGCGGTGTGGATGCCAACGCGCTGCAACGTCCGAAGCGCTTCTTCGGTGCGGCGCGGAATATCGAAGAGGGCGGTTCGCTGACGATCATTGCGACCGCGCTGATCGACACCGGATCGCGCATGGATGAGGTGATCTTCGAGGAGTTCAAAGGCACCGGCAACAGCGAGATCGTTCTGGATCGGAAAGTCGCCGATAAGCGCGTGTTCCCGGCGATGGATATTCTGAAATCGGGCACCCGGAAAGAGGATCTGCTGGTCGAACAGAAGGACCTGCAAAAGACCTATCTGCTGCGCCGCATCCTGAACCCGATGGGCACCACCGATGCGATCGAGTTCCTGATTTCGAAGCTGAAACAAACCAAGACGAACGCGGAATTCTTCGATTCGATGAACGGGTAAATCCCGCTGATCGTTCCCAAAGGGGTTGCGATGGATACGATTTTTGCGTTGGCCACCGCCCGCGGCAAAGCGGGGGTGGCCGTTATTCGTATTTCCGGGCCACGCGCCTGGGAAGCGGCGGCTGAACTGGCCGGCGCCTTGCCGAAGCCACGGATGGCCGGGTTGCGCAAGTTGCGGCTTGGGGCTGACGATCTGGATGAGGCGGTGGTGCTGTGCTTTGAGGCGGGTGCGAGCTTTACCGGCGAAGCGGTGGCAGAGCTGCATATCCACGGTGCAGTGGCGACGGTTTCTGCAGTGTTGTGTGCCTTGGGGGATCTGCCCGGTTTGCGCCTGGCCGAGGCAGGCGAGTTCACCCGGCGGGCCCTGGAAAACGGGCGGCTCGATCTGGCTCAGGTCGAGGGGCTGTCCGATCTGATCGAGGCGGAAACCGAAGCGCAACGCAAACAGGCGCTGCGGGTCCTGTCCGGCGCGGTGGGGCAGGTGGTCGAGCAGTGGCGGGCGAAACTGGTGCGGGCTGCGGCGCTGATCGAAGCCACGATCGACTTTGCCGACGAAGAGGTGCCTGTTGACGTCAGCGGCGAGGTCATCGAACTGATCGAGGCCGTCCAGGCCGATATTCGTGCGGAACTGGGCAAACTGACGGCCGCAGAGCGCATTCGCGAAGGTTTTGAGGTGGCCATTGTCGGGCGTCCGAACGCCGGAAAATCAACGCTTTTGAACATGCTGGCCGGGCGCGAGGCGGCGATCACCTCGGAAATCGCGGGAACGACCCGGGATGTGATCGAGGTGCGAATGGATATGGGCGGTCTTGCGGTGACCTTGCTTGACACTGCCGGGCTGCGCGAAACCAGCGATGTTGTCGAGGCAATTGGCGTTGAGCGGGCCTTGCAGCGTGCGAAGGCTGCCGATCTGCGGCTGTTTTTGCTGGATGGCGAGGAATTGCCCTTGATCGCGCCGCAGGAGGGCGATCTGGTGGTGCATGGCAAGGCCGATCTGCGCCCGGTCGAGGGGTTGAGCATTTCGGGCAAGACCGGAGAGGGGGTCGATCAACTGGTCGCGACCCTGACCGAGCGCCTGCTGGCCCGGGCCAATGGCGCAGGTGTGATGTCGCGGGAACGGCATCGTGAAGCGCTGTTGCGTGCGTTTGAGGCTTTGGAATCGGCGCAAAATGAGGTATTGGCCGGGTCTGACAGGGCGGAACTGGCTGCGGAATCGCTGCGACAAGCGGCACGCGCGCTGGAATCTCTGTTGGGCCGGGTGGATGTCGAGCATCTGCTTGGCGAGATTTTTGCGAGTTTCTGCATCGGGAAGTAGGGAGTGTTTCACGTGAAACATTTTGACGTCATCGTTGTTGGCGGCGGTCATGCCGGCACCGAGGCTGCACATGCGGCGGCCCGGATGGGTGCGCGCACTGCTCTGGTGACCCTGCGTGCCGATGCAATTGGTGTGATGTCCTGCAACCCCGCGATTGGCGGGCTGGGCAAGGGTCATCTGGTTCGCGAGATTGACGCGTTCGACGGGGTGATGGGCCGTGCGGCGGACCGGGCTGGCATCCAGTTTCGGCTTTTGAATCGCCGCAAGGGCCCGGCGGTTCAGGGGCCGCGCACCCAGGCAGACCGCAAGCTTTATCGTCTGGCGATGGCCGAGTTTGTGGCCGCGCAGCCGAATCTAGATGTGATTGAGGCGGAAGTTTCTGACCTGATGACGCAGGAGGGCCGGGTATCGGGCGTGGTGCTGGCCGACGGCTCTGAAATTTCGGCGCATGCGGTTGTTCTGACTGCGGGGACCTTCCTGCGCGGCCTTATCCATATTGGCGATCAAAAGCGGCCGGGGGGGCGGATGGGGGATCAGCCCTCTGTTGCCCTGGCCGAGCGCCTGCAAGCCATGGACCTGCCGTTGGGGCGTCTGAAAACCGGGACGCCCCCCCGCCTGGATGGCAAGACGATCAACTGGGACATTCTGGAATTTCAGCCGGGCGACGATGAGCCCGAGCTGTTTTCTTTCCTGCATGATTCGGTTTTTGCCCGGCAGATTTCTTGCGGCATTACCCATACAAATGAGCGGACGCACGATCTGATCCGGGAAAACCTTGGTCGTTCGGCCATGTATGGCGGGCATATCGAAGGTGTGGGGCCGCGCTATTGCCCGTCGATCGAGGACAAGATCGTTCGCTTCTCGGACAAGTCCTCTCATCAGGTTTTCCTGGAGCCGGAAGGCCTGGATGACGACACGGTCTATCCGAACGGGATTTCCACATCGCTTCCGGTGGATGTTCAGGATGCCTATGTCCGGTCGATCCGTGGCCTTGAAGAGGTGCGCATCCTTCAGCCCGGCTATGCGATCGAATATGATTTCGTCGATCCGCGCGCGCTGCGGGCCACATTGGAACTTCGGGCGCAGCCTGGGCTATATCTTGCCGGACAGATCAACGGCACAACCGGTTATGAAGAGGCCGCCGCACAGGGGTTGGCGGCAGGGCTGAACGCGGCGCTGTCGGCGCAGGGGCGCGAGCCGATGATCTTCAGCCGGACAAACAGCTACATCGGGGTGATGATCGACGATCTGATTACGCGCGGGGTTTCAGAGCCGTACCGCATGTTTACCTCGCGGGCAGAGTTCCGGCTGTCGCTGCGTGCCGATAATGCAGACCAGCGGTTGACCGGGATTGGCATCGACCTAGGCTGTGTTTCCGATCATCGCCGCGCGCTGTTCGGGGAAAAAATGGAAAAGCTGTCAGCAGGTCGCGAATTGATGGGGGCGCTGACGCTGACGCCAAAGCAGGCGCTTGCGCATGGCCTCAAGGTCAATCAGGATGGCAGCCGCCGCACCGCGCTGGAACTGCTGTCTTTTCCGGACATTACCTTTGATGCGCTTACCGTGGCACTGCCAGAGCTTTCCGGTGTGGCGCCCGAAATTGCCGCGCAGCTCGGCAAGGATGCGCTTTATCAAAACTACATGCAGCGGCAAGATATGGACGTTGCCGCAATGCGCCGCGATGAGCATTGGGAAATCCCGGAAGACTTCGATTATTCGGCGCTTTCCGGCCTTTCAACCGAATTGAAGATCAAGCTGACGCGCGCCCGCCCGGAAACCCTGGCTCAAGCGGGGCGTGTGGATGGTGTGACGCCGGCCGCGTTGACCCTGCTGTTGATGCGCTTGCGGCAGATGAACAAGGCGCGTTCAGCGTGACGGGCGCGAATGAGGCGAGCTTCGCCGAGGATTTCAATGTTTCACGTGAAACAATAGAGCGCCTTCATCGCTATGAGGTGCTCTTGCGGAAATGGAATCCGGCCATCAATCTGGTGTCGCCTCAAACGCTGACGGACGTATGGGGGCGTCATTTCCGTGATTCCGCGCAGATCTTTGATCTGGCGAAGACGCCTGACGCAAAAATCTGGGCGGACCTTGGGGCAGGTGGCGGATTCCCCGGGCTTGTCGTGGCGATTCTGGCGGCTGAAAAGCAGCCGTCTCTGAGTGTGACATTGGTAGAAAGCGACCAGCGAAAAGCCGCGTTTCTTATGACGGTCGGTCGCGAGCTTGGCCTGCATACGCGCGTTCTGTCCCAGCGGATCGAGGCGATCCCGCCTCTTGGCGCCGATATCCTGAGCGCGCGCGCCCTTGCGCCCCTGTCAAAGCTGCTGGAGTTCGCAGAGCGACATTTGAAGCCCGGCGGGACGGCCTTGTTCCCGAAAGGGGCGAAATGGCGCGAAGAGCTTTCAGAGGCGCAAAAATCCTGGTCTTTTGATGTGGCCTGTCATGCCAGCGTCACCGATTCCGAGGCAACCGTGCTTGAAATCTCAGGAGTGTCCCGTGTCTGACCCCACGCGTCCCGCTGCCCCCAAGATCATTGCGATTGCCAACCAAAAGGGTGGGGTTGGCAAGACGACAACCGCGATCAATCTGGCCGCTGCCCTGGTCGAACAGGGGCGGCGCGTCCTGCTGGTCGACCTGGACCCGCAGGGAAATGCTTCCACCGGGCTTGGCATCGAGCCTGAAGATCGGAAGCTCAGCACCTACGATCTGTTGATCGAAGATGCGCCGCTGGGCGCCATCATCGTTCCGACGGCAATTCAGGGGCTGTGGCTGTGCCCGGCGACAACCGACCTGTCCTCGGCGGATATGGAACTGGTCTCGACGGAAAAGCGCAGCTTTCTTCTGCATGACGCGCTGCGTCAGCCCGATATCGACGCCTATGCGCTCGATTATGTTCTGATCGACTGCCCGCCCTCGCTCAGCCTGCTCACGGTCAACGCGATGGTTGCGGCGCAGGCCGTTTTGGTGCCGCTGCAGGCCGAATTCTTCGCGCTTGAAGGGTTGTCGCAGCTGATGCTGACGATCCGCGAAGTTCGTCAGAGTGCAAATCCCACGCTGCGGATCGAAGGTGTTGTGCTTACGATGTATGATGTGCGCAATAATTTGTCACAGCAGGTCGAGGCCGACGCGCGCGGGACGCTGGGCGAAATCGTGTTTCGTACCATGATTCCACGCAATGTACGGGTATCCGAGGCGCCCTCTTACGCGATGCCGGTTCTCAGCTATGATAGCAATTCGCGCGGCTCCGAAGCCTATCGGGCGCTGGCGTTGGAACTGCTGGCGCGGCACGGTGTTGCGGTCGGAAAAGGATAAGCGATGAGCGAGAAAAAAATCGAACGGCGCGGGCTTGGACGCGGTCTTTCCGCGCTGATGGCCGATGTGAACATCACCGCGGGCGAGGCCGAAGCCGCGCCGCGTCGTGCAGATTCGATGATTCCGGTTGAAAAAATCGAACCGAACCCGAATCAGCCGCGTCGGGACTTCACCCCAGAGGCGTTGGAAGATCTGGCGGCGTCGATCCGGGAAAAGGGCGTAATCCAACCGCTGATCGTGCGCAAACATCCGACCAAGCCCGATTTCTATGAAATCGTGGCGGGCGAACGGCGCTGGCGGGCCGCGCAAATGGCGCAACTGCATCAACTGCCGGTCATCGTGCGTGAATTCAGCGACACCGAGGTGCTGGAAGTCGCGATCATCGAGAATATTCAGCGCGAAAACCTCAATCCCCTGGAGGAAGCGCTCAGTTATCGTCAGCTGATGGATCGCTTCGGCCACACCCAGGAAAAGGTTGCCGAGGCGCTGTCAAAAAGCCGCAGTCACATCGCGAATCTGCTGCGTTTGCTGCATTTGCCCGAAGAAGTGCAGGGGATGCTGCGGGATGGGCAGCTTACCGCAGGCCATGCGCGTGCGATGATAACCGCGGAAAATCCGGTCAAGCTTGCCCGCGAAGCCGTGGCCAAGGGCCTGTCTGTGCGCGAAGTGGAGCGTTTGGCCAAGAAACCCGACGCCAAACCCGCCCGCGAACGTCAGCCGCGGATTTCGGAAAAGGACGCCGATACACGCGCGCTTGAAGCCGACTTGAGCGCTACGATCGGGATGAAGGTCAGTATCGACCACAAGGATCTTGGGGGTGGGGCGCTGACCATCACCTATACAAGCCTGGATCAGCTTGACGAAATTTGCCAACTGCTGAGCGCGATGCGCTGAAACAAACGCCGGGGATCAACCCCGGCGTTTTCATTATGGCATCAGCTCTCGCAGAATGGCGTTCAGCACTGGCATGCCGGCCTTTGTTGCTGAAATTCGACCCTGTTCCACCTGAATCATGCCTAAATCCGACAGATACTCCAGGCGATCCTGCGGCAGATCGTGACCCCAAAGCGCGCGATAGCGGTCTGCAGAAATGCCTTCTGCAAGGCGCAGGCCGAACAGCAGATATTCTATCGCCTGTTCATCGCGTGGCAGGGCCGCACGCGGTAACTCGCCGGTTCCGCGGGATTCGACGGCCTCCAACCAGGCATTCGGGGCTTTTGGCGTATCGGTTGCCTGGCGAGCGCCGTTCAGCGTTAGCCGGCCGTGGGCGCCGGGGCCGATCCCGGCGTAATCGCCATAGCGCCAGTAAATCAGGTTGTGCCGGCTTTCGGCACCGGCCCGCGCATGGTTCGAAACCTCGTAGGCGGGCATCCCATGCGCATCACAAATTTCCTGCGTTAACAGGTACATATCGGCTGCGGCCTCGTCTTCGGGAAGGCCGCGCAACTTTCCTGCGGCGTGACGCGCGCCAAAGGCCGTGCCCTCCTCGATTGTCAGCTGATACAGCGACAGGTGGTCTATCGCCATCGACAGCGCTTCGGTCAGTTCCGCGCGCCAGGCGTCGAGCGTCTGATCCTGCCGCGCATAGATCAGGTCAAAGCTGACCCGGTCGAAAACCGAGCGCGCGATGTCAAAGGCGCGTCGCCCCTCGGCCACCGAATGCATCCGCCCGAGCCGCCGTAGATCGGCATCATTCAGCGCCTGCATGCCCATCGAAACCCGGTTCACCCCAGCCTCGGAATAGGCTCTGAACCGCCCGGATTCGATGCTCGACGGGTTTGCCTCCAGGGTAATTTCGATGTCATTGGCAAAGCGCCAGGTCGTCCGCACCTTGTCTAGAATGGCGGCCACAAGGTCGGGGTCCATCAGCGAGGGCGTGCCCCCGCCGAAAAACACCGAATTCAAAACCCGGTCTTTGGTTTCGGCGCCGACACGCTCGATCTCGGCCAGATAGGCTCTGTTCCAGCGGTTTTGGTCGATTTCCGCGGCCACATGGCTGTTGAAATCGCAATAGGGGCACTTCGAGGCGCAGAATGGCCAGTGCAGATACAGCCCGAACCCGCCGTTGCGCCAGTCTTCGGTCATCCCTTGAAGGCCGTGACTTCGATTTCGATCTTCATCGCGGGGTTTACCAGACCGGCAATGATCATCGTGGCCGCCGGGCGGATCTCGCCGAAGGTTTCCGACAGGGCTGGGATGATCTGCTCCATATAGGCGGCGTCGGTGATGATGTAATTCGCCCGCACGACATGCTCCATCCCGAAGCCCGCGCCTTCCAGCACGGCCTTGATCGTGGCGAGTGTGTTGCGCGCCTGATCCAGAACACTGTCAGGGAAGGCCTTGCTGACCGGATCGGCGCCGGTCGTGCCCGCGACGAAACACCAATCGCCCTGCACCACGGCGCGCGAATAGCCCAGCTTGGGCTCGTAGGGCGATCCGCCCGAAATGTTCTTCCGATCGCTCATCATCAAACCTCGAAACAGGTGACCAGCTTGCGGAATGCATCCGCGCGGTGGCTGATTTCATTTTTCTTCGCCGGGTCCATTTCGGCAAAGGTGATGTCGTATCCTTCGGGCTGGAACATCGGGTCGTAGCCATGGCCCAGTGCGCCGCGCATCGGCCAGACAAGATGTCCCTCGACTTTGCCTTCGAACACTTCGTCGTGCCCATCCGGCCAGGCCAGCACCAGGGTCGAGCGGAAGCGGGCGCTGCGCGGCTCGGGCGCTGCGATCTTGTCGCAGGCCTCCCAGGTCTTGGTCATCGCCATGGTGAAATCGCGCCCGGTGGGGGTTTCAGCCCAGTCGGCGGTATAAACGCCCGGCGCGCCACCCAGACAATCGACCTCGATCCCGCTGTCGTCCGACAGGGCGGGCAGGCCGGTGGCCTTGGCGGCGGCATGGGCCTTGATCCGGGCGTTTCCGACGAAACTCGTCTCTGTTTCGGCGGGTTCGGGCAGGTTCATCTCGGCTGCGCCGACACATTCGATCCCGAAAGGCGCCAGCAATGCGGCGATTTCGGCCAGTTTGCCTTTGTTGTGCGTCGCGACCAGCAGGCGCTTTTCGGTGAATTTTCTCATGCCACAGCGGCCTTTTGCGCGGCCACCAGCTCGGCCACGCCGGCTTCGGCCAGATCCATCAGCTCGTTCATCTGCGCACGGCTGAAGGTGGCGCCCTCGGCGGACATCTGCACTTCGATCAGCTTGCCAGAGCCGGTCATAATGAAATTGCCGTCAGTTCCGGCTTCGCTATCTTCGGCATAATCCAGATCGCAGACCGGTTGACCGGCATAGATCCCGCAGCTGAGGGCGGCGACATGATCGGGCAGCGGGTCCGAGGTGCAGATCCCGGCTTTCATCAGCTTGTTCATCGCCAGACGCAGCGCGACCCAGCCCCCGGTGATCGAGGCGCAGCGCGTGCCGCCGTCGGCCTGGATCACGTCGCAATCGACCACGATCTGCCGCTCGCCCAGGGCCACGCGGTCAACGCCTGCGCGCAGGGACCGCCCGATCAGGCGCTGGATTTCCTGCGTGCGGCCCGATTGCTTGCCTGCGGCGGCCTCGCGCCGGTTGCGCGAATTGGTGGCGCGCGGCAGCATGCCGTATTCCGCCGTAACCCAGCCCAGACCCGAGCCTTTCAGGAACGACGGCGCGCGATCCTCGATGGTGGCGGTGCACAGCACATGGGTATCCCCCATCTTGATCAGGCACGATCCCTCGGCATGTTTCGTGACCCCAGTTTCAATTGAAATCGGGCGCATTTCGCTTAGCTTACGGCCAGAGGGGCGCATGTTCGGTCCTTTCCTGAATTTGTGATCCATTTGAGGCCGCGGCCCGGCTGATGCAACCCCGAAGGCGCAATTGACGCGCCGTGGCTTTCGCGCCAGTTTGATACTGCAATGAGCACCGACCAAACGAAAATTCTGTCCGAACTGAATGATCGGTCGCGCGAGGTATTTCGGCGCGTCGTCGAAGGCTATCTGGAAACCGGCGATCCGGTGGGCTCGCGCACCCTGACCCGCGCGATGAGTGAAAAGCTCTCGGCTGCGACGATCCGCAATGTGATGCAGGATCTGGAATATCTGGGTTTGCTGGGCAGCCCGCATATCTCGGCCGGGCGGGTGCCGACGCAGCTGGGCCTGCGCATGTTCGTTGACGGGCTGATGGAGGTCAGTCAGCTGAATGTCGCGGATCGTCAGGCGCTCGAGGCGACGATGGGCACGAACGAGCCCGACGTCGGCTCTCTGCTCGATCGGGTGGGCTCGGCGCTTTCGGGGATCACCCAGGGCGCCAGTCTGGTGCTGACGCCGAAACACGAGGCGCCGATCCGGCATATCGAATTTGTCTCGCTCGGGCCTGATCGCGCGCTGGTGGTTCTGGTTTTCGCCGATGGTCAGGTGGAAAACCGGGTGTTCACGCCGCCTTTGGGGCAAACGCCCTCGTCGATGCGCGAAGCGGCCAATTTTCTCAATGCCCTGGCCGAGGGGCGCACGCTGAGCGAATTGCGCAGTCATATGGCCAGCGAAATCGCGCTGCGGCGGCAGGAACTGGACGGTCTGGCCGCCGATCTGGTCGAAAGCGGTCTGGCGCAATGGGAAGACAAGGGCGAACCCTATGAACGGCTGATCGTGCGCGGGCGCGCAAATCTGATCGGCGGCGAGGTTGATCTGGAGCGGATCCGCAGCCTGTTCGATGACCTCGAACGCAAGCGCGACATCGCCGAGTTTCTGGATCTGACCGAAGAAGGCGACGGTGTGCGCATTTTTATCGGTTCCGAGAACAAGCTTTTCTCACTTTCGGGTTCCTCTCTGGTCGTCTCTCCCTATATGAACGCTGACCGAAAGATTATCGGTGCGGTTGGTGTGATCGGCCCTACACGGCTCAACTACGGGCGGATCGTGCCGATCGTGGATTATACAGCGCAACTGGTCGGGCGGATGCTGTCGGGCCGGGGCAAAGGATGAGACGCATGAGCGAGAAGAAAGACGAAATTGCCGCGGATCAATCGCAGGTGAATGAGGTGTTCGAGGATTTGATGGCCGAAGGTCTCGATGAGATCGAGCAACTGCGCGCCGAGCGTGACGAGATGAAGGATCGTTTCATGCGGGCGCTGGCGGACGCGGAAAACATCCGCAAGCGCGGCGAACGCGACCGTCGCGAGGCCGAGCAATACGGCGGCTCCAAGCTGGCGCGCGACATGCTGCCGGTTTATGACGCGCTGCGCCGGGCGCTGGAGGCGGCCTCGGACGAGGTGCGCGCGCAGGCCGGTGCGCTGATCGAGGGCGTGGAGCTGACCCAACGCGAGTTGCTCAACGTCTTTGCGCGCCACGGAATCAAGGCGATCACCCCGCAGCTGGGCGACAAGTTCGATCCGCAAAATCACGAGGCGATGTTCGAGGCCCCCGTGCCCGGGACCGTTGCGGGCGATATCATCCAGGTGATGGACGAAGGCTTCCTGCTGCACGACCGGCTGCTGCGCCCTGCCAAGGTCGGTGTGTCGTCGACGCCGAAATCCTGAGGACCAAGGCCGGGGGCGCCGCCCCCGGACCCCCGGGATATTTCGGCCAAGGTGAAGATCACTCCGCCAGGAGCGATCTGAGTTCGTAAAGCGCGGCAATCGCGTCTTTCGGGGTCATTTCATCGGGATGCAACGCCTTGAGGCGTTCTTCGACGGGCGAGGGACCCTTGGTCGCAGGGGGCGTCGGCGCGGCGACGGCCACGGAAAACAGCGGCAGATCGTCGATGATCGTCTGTTTCTTGACGCCGCCCTCACGTTCCCCTTTTTCCAGCGCATCCAGAACCACGCGCGCGCGCGCCACGACCGAGTCGGGCAGACCCGCCAGCCGCGCCACCTGCACGCCATAGGACCGGTCGGCCGCGCCCTTGCGGACCTCGTGCAGGAAGATGACCTCGCCATCCCATTCCTTGACGGTCACGGTGGCGTTTTCAACCCCCGGCAGCTTGGCCGACAGTGCGGTCATTTCGTGGTAATGCGTGGCAAACAGCGCGCGGCAGCGGTTGCTGGCGTGCAGATGTTCCAGCACCGCCCAGGCAATCGACAGCCCGTCATAGGTTGCCGTGCCGCGGCCGATTTCATCCAGGATCACCAGCGCGCGGTCATCGGCCTGATTGAGGATCGCCGCGGTTTCGACCATTTCCACCATGAAGGTCGACCGTCCGCGCGCCAGATCGTCGGCGGCGCCGACGCGGCTGAACAGCTGACTGACCAGCCCGATATGGGCGCGCGCGGCGGGGACGAAACTGCCAGCCTGCGCCAGCAGTGCGATGATCGCGTTTTGCCGCAGGAAGGTCGACTTACCCGCCATGTTCGGGCCGGTCAGCAGCCAGATCGCGGGCGTGTCGCCGCCGGTCAGGGCGCAGTCATTGGCGATGAAGGGCTCTCCCGCGCGTTTGAGCGCGGCTTCGACAACCGGATGACGCCCGGCCTCGATCTCGAAGGCGCGCGAGCTGTCGATTACCGGCTCCACCCAGTTTTCGCCCGCCGCCAGATCGGCAAAAGCGGTGGCCAGGTCGATTTCGGCAAGGCCCCGCGCGGCCTCTCCGATCGGGCCGGAATGAGCCAGAATTGCCCCTTTCAAGGTGTCGTAGAGACGTTTTTCAATTTCCAGCGCATGGTTTCCGGCGTTCAGGATCCTTGTTTCCAGCTCGCTCAGCGGGACGGTGGTGAAGCGCACCTGATTGGCCGTGGTCTGACGATGGATGAAGGTTTCCGACAGCGGGGGCGCCAGCATCTTTTCGGCATGGGTCGAGGTGCATTCGATGAAATAGCCCAGCACGTTGTTGTGCTTGATCTTCAGGCTCGGGATGCCCGTCTGGGTGATATATTCCGCCTGCATTCGGGCGATCACGCCGCGCCCTTCGTCGCGCAGCTGCCGGGTCTGGTCCAGCTCCTCGTCGTAACCGGGCGCGATGAAGCCGCCATCGCGCGCCAGCAGCGGCGGTTCGGCCACCAGCGCGGCGCCCAGCAGGGCGACCAGATCGTCATGGCCGCCAAGCGCGCGGGCCGCATCGCGCAGCAGCGGCGGCACCTCGGGCGTGGCCAGCCGGTCCGACAGGATCAGCGCCTGTTCCAGCCCGTTGCGGATCGCCGCCATATCGCGCGGCCCGCCACGGTCCAGCGCCAGACGGCTGAGCGCGCGGTCCATATCGGGACAGCGTTTCAGATCGGCACGCAGATCTTGTGAAAAACGGCTCTGTTCCATCAGAAAACGCACGGATTCATGGCGTGCGTGGATCTGCGCCAGATCGCGCGAGGGGGCCGAGATCCGGCGTTCCAGCAGCCGCCCGCCGCCTGCCGTCACGGTGCGGTCGATCGTGTTCAGAAGCGATCCTTCGCGCCCGCCCGACAGCGCCTGCGTCAGTTCCAGATTGCGCCGGGTGGCAGCGTCGATCTGCATCAGGCTGCCTGCCTTTTCCCGCACGGGGCGGCGCAGCAGCGGCAGCTTGCCGCGTTGGGTCAGGTCTAGATAGTCGACAATCCCGCCCATGGCCGAGATTTCAGCGCGTGAAAACGTGCCGAAGGCATCCAGCGAACCCACGGCATACAAATCGCACAGTCGTTTCTCGGCGCTCTGGCTGTCGAAACTGGCACGGGCCAGCGGTGTCATCGCGGCGCGCAAATCCGTGACTATTTCGGCACAATCTGCCTCTTTTGCCTCGCTGACCAGTACTTCGCGCGGGGCAAGGCGCGCCAGTTCCGGGCCCAGCCGGGTCAGCGGGCAGGGCATCACGCGAAACTCTCCGGTGGAAATATCGACCCAGGCCAGCGCCGCCTCGTCGCGCACCTCGGCCCAGGCGGCCAGGAAGTTGTGCCGCCGCGCCTCAAGCAGGCTTTCCTCGGTCAGCGTGCCCGGCGTGACCAGCCGCACCACATCGCGTTTGACCACCGATTTCGCGCCGCGTTTCTTGGCCTCGGCGGGGTCTTCCAGCTGTTCGGCGATCGCCACGCGAAACCCCTTGCGGATCAGCTGCAGCAGATAGCCCTCGGCGGCATGGACCGGCACGCCGCACATCGGGATCTCTTCGCCCAGATGCAGGCCGCGCTTCGTCAGCGCAATGTCCAGCGCCGCCGCCGCCGCCACGGCATCGTCGAAGAACATTTCGTAGAAATCGCCCATCCGGTAGAACAGCAGCGCCCCGGGGTTGGCCTGCTTGATACCCAGATACTGCGCCATCATCGGCGTCACGCTATGTTCCGACATGTGTCCCCCTGTTTGGCGCGACCCTACAAAAGCCCGTAATCGGGTGCAAATCCATTGAGGCGCGCGGGGGTTGTGGGTAAGAGGGGCTGGCTTGCAGGAGGAACCTGGCCAAATGTCCACCAAGAACCGCATCACGCCCGAAGAGGCGCTGGCTTATCACCTCGACCCGCGCCCGGGAAAATACGAAATCACGGCTTCGAAGCCGATGACGACCCAGCGCGACCTGAGCCTGGCCTATAGCCCCGGTGTTGCGGTTCCCGTCGAGGCGATCGCCGAGCGGCCGGAAACCGCCTATGACTACACCGTCAAGGGCAACATGGTTGCGGTGATCTCGAACGGCACGGCCATTCTGGGGATGGGCAATCTGGGGGCGCTGGCCTCGAAGCCGGTGATGGAAGGCAAGGCGGTGCTGTTCAAGCGCTTTGCCGATGTGAACGCCATCGACATCGAGCTGGACACCGAGGACCCCGATGAAATCATCAAGGCGGTGAGCCTGATGGGGCCGACCTTCGGCGGGGTGAACCTGGAAGATATCAAGGCGCCCGAGTGTTTCATCATCGAACAGCGGCTGAAGGAAATCATGGACATTCCGGTGTTCCACGATGACCAGCACGGCACCGCCGTGATCTGCGCCGCGGGTCTGATGAATGCGCTCGAACTCAGCGGCAAGAAGATCGAGGATTGCAAGATCGTGCTGAATGGCGCGGGCGCGGCGGGCATCGCCTGTCTGGAGCTGATCAAGGCGATGGGCGCGCAGCATGACAATTGCATCATGTGCGACACTAAAGGCGTGATCTATCAGGGCCGCACCGAGGGCATGAACCAGTGGAAATCGGCGCATGCGGCCAATACGCCCGCGCGCACGCTGGAAGAGGCGATGGTCGGCGCGGATGTGTTCCTGGGCGTGTCGGCCAAGGGCGCCGTGACGCCCGAGATGGTGGCGCAGATGGCCGACAATCCGGTGATCTTCGCGATGGCGAACCCGGACCCGGAAATCACCCCCGAAGAGGCGCACGCGGTGCGTCAGGATGCGATCGTCGCCACCGGCCGGTCGGATTACCCGAACCAGGTGAACAACGTTCTGGGCTTCCCCTATCTGTTCCGCGGTGCGCTGGATATTCATGCGCGCGCGATCAATGACGAGATGAAGATCGCCTGCGCCCGGGCGCTGGCCGCGCTGGCGCGCGAGGATGTGCCCGACGAAGTGGCGATGGCCTATGGCCGCAAGCTGGCCTTCGGGCGCGATTACATCATCCCCACGCCCTTCGACCCGCGGCTGATCCATGTGATCCCGCCTGCCGTTGCGAAGGCCGGGATGGATACCGGCGTGGCGCGCCGTCCGATCATCGACATGGACGCCTATGCGCTGAGCCTGAAGGCGCGGATGGACCCGACCGCTTCGATCCTGCAGGGGATTCACGCGCGCGCCCGTCAGGCGCAGGCGCGGATGATCTTTGCCGAAGGGGACGATCCGCGCGTGCTGCGTGCGGCAGTGGCCTATCAGCGCGGCGGCATGGGTCAGGCGCTGGTTGTCGGGCGCGAAACCGATGTGAAGGAAAAGCTTGATGCCGCCGGTCTGGGCGATGCGTTCCGCGAACTGCGGGTCGTGAACTCGGAAAACACCAGGCATTTCGACGCTTATCGCGATTACCTTTATACCCGCTTGCAACGCCGCGGCTATGACCGGCACGAGGCCAGCAAGCTGGCCCGGCGCGACCGCCATGTGTTTGCCGCACTGATGCTGGCGCATGGCCATGGCGATGGCATGATTACCGGCGTGACGCGTAAATCCGCGCATGTGATGGAGCTGATCAACAAGGTCTATGACGCCAAGCCCTCGGACGGGGCGGTCGGGATCACCGCGATCCTGCACAAGGGGCGCATCGTGTTGATGGGCGATACGCTGGTGCATGAATGGCCCGACGAGAACGATCTGGCGGATATCGCGACGCGCGGCGCGCAGGTTGCGCGCGGGCTGGGGCTTGATCCGCGGGTGGCTTTCGTTTCGTTCTCGACCTTCGGCTATCCGGTGTCGGAACGCGCGACCAAGATGCATCTGGCGCCGCAGGTGCTGGACGCACGCGGGGTCGATTTCGAATACGATGGCGAAATGGCGGTGGATGTGGCGCTGAACCCCGAGGTGATGAAGCATTACCCCTTCTGCCGCCTCTCCGGCCCGGCCAACGTTCTGGTGGTTCCCGCGCGGCATTCGGCCTCGATCTCGGTCAAGCTGATGCAGGAAATGGCGGGCGCGACGGTGATCGGCCCGATCCTGACCGGGGTCGCCGCGCCGATTCAGATCTGCTCGACCGTTTCGACGGTGAACGACATTCTGAACATGGCGGCGATTTCGGCCTGCAAGCTGGGTCAGGCTAAGTGAGCGGCGACCGGGGGCTTCGCGCCCCCGGACCCCCGCGGGATATTTGAGCCAAAGTGAAAGGGGCGCGGAATGGCCATTTTCAACCTCGGTTCGATCAATACCGATTATTTCTATCGGCTTGCGCATCTGCCCGTGCCCGGAGAGACGCTGGCTGCGCTGGGCTATGACCGCGGACTGGGTGGCAAGGGCGCCAACCAATCGGTTGCCGCCGCACGGGCCGGGGCGGATGTGCGCCATATCGGCGCGATCGGGGCCGATGGCGGGTGGATGCTGGACCGCCTGGCGGGGTTTGGTGTGGAATGTCGCGATGTGGCGATCCTGCCCGGGGCCTCGGGCCATGCGATCATCACCATCGACACCGCGGGCGAAAATGCCATCGTGATATTTCCGGGTGCGAACCGGCAGATCCCGGAGGAAACGCTGCAGCGGGCGTTGGCCGGGGCGGGGCCAGGTGATTGGCTGATCTTGCAGAACGAAACCGCGCTACAGGTCGAGGCGGCGCGGATGGCGCGCGACAGGGGCCTTGCGGTGGCCTATTCCGCCGCGCCCTTCGAGGCAGAGGCCACGCGCGCGATGTTGCCTTATCTTTCCTTGCTGATCGTCAACGAGGTCGAGGCGGCGCAGCTGTGCTCGGCGCTGGGGGTCACGCTGGCGGATCTGCCGGTGCCGTATGTGGTGGTGACGCTGGGCGCGAAGGGGGCGGTCTGGCACGATCTAGAGGAAGGGAAGGCGCTGCCAGTGCCTGCGCTGCCGGTGGTGCCGGTCGATACCACCGCTGCGGGCGATACGTTCGCGGGCTACCTGCTGGCCGGGCTTGCCGAGGGGATGACACCGGCACAGGCGATGCGACTGGCCAGTGCTGCCGCCGCGCTGAAGGTGACACGGGCGGGAACGGCCGATGCCATCCCCGCCCGCGCAGAGGTCGAAGCGTTTCTGGCCGCTCAGCCCAGCGAATAGCCGGTGCCGCGCACGGTGCGCACCGGATCGTCGCCGCCGTGGATCATCAGCGCCTTGCGCAGACGGCCGACATGCACGTCGATGGTGCGGGTATCGACATAGATGTCGCGCCCCCAGACCCGATCCAGCAGCTGATCGCGGGTCCACACCCGGCCCGGTTTTTCCATCAGGGTGGACAAGAGCCGGAATTCGGTCGGCCCGAGTTTCAGTGGCTGGCCGTCACGGAACACACGGTGTTCGGCCGCATCCAGCACGATGTCGTCGAAGGTCAGCCGTTCGCCCATCGTCGCGGGGCGGGTGCGGCGCAACTGCGTGCGCAGCCGGGCCATCAGTTCCACCACGGAATAGGGTTTCACGACATAATCGTCGGCGCCGGTTTCGAGGCCGCGCACCCGATCCGCCTCTTCCGAGCGGGCCGAGAGCATGATGATCGGGATCGAGCGGGTTTCGGGGTTGGCCTTGACGCGCCGGCAGATCTCGATGCCGCTGACATTGGGCAGCATCCAGTCCAGCACGATCAGATCGGGCTTTTCCTCTTTCACCATCAGAAGGGCCTCGTCGCCATTGACGGCCATGGCGACGCGGAAGCCTTCGGCCTCCAGATTGTATTGCAGAACCTCGCGCTGGGCCGATTCATCCTCGACCACCAGCACGCAGGGCTGTTGGGCGGGGCTCATGCGTTATTCCTCCGACTCATCAAGGGCGGTGACGCTTTCGGTTTTCGGCCGCGCCTCCTCGGGCATTTCGCCGGTCACCAGATAGATCACCTGTTCGGCGATCGAGGTGGCGTGGTCGCCCATGCGCTCGATGTTCTTGGCGATGAAATGCAGGTGCATGCAGGCGGTGATGTTGCGCGGATCTTCCAGCATGTAGGTCAGGAATTCGCGGAACAGCGCGTTATACATCTGGTCGACTTCGACATCGCGGGCGCGCACATCGGCGGCCAGCGCCGCGTCACGCTGAATATAGCTGTCGAGCGAGTCTTTCAGCATTGCCTCGACCGTCTGCGCCATCCGCCGGATCGCCCCGGTAGAGCCGCTGATCGGCGGCATCGTCATCAGCACGTTGGACCGTTTCGCGATGTTTTTCGCGTAATCGCCCACCCGCTCCAGGCTTGCGGCGATCTTGATGACCGACAGGGCAATGCGCAGGTCGGACGCCGTGGGAGAGCGCAGGGCGATCAGCCGTGCGGCCTCTTCGTTGATCTTTTCTTCCAGGGCGTCGACGGCCTTGTCACGCTTGCGCACCTCATCGGCAAGCTCTTCGTCGCGTGCCTCAAGGGCCTGGGCGGCATCAAGGATCTGCTGCTCGACGATCCCGCCCATTTTCACGACCAGCGCCTGAGTCGCCTCGAGGTCGCGGTCAAAAGCAGAAAGAATATGCTGGCTCATTTGGTCCCCCATCAGCCGATCCGGCCGGTGATGTAGCTTTCGGTGCGCGGATCTTTCGGGTTGGTGAAGATCTGCGCCGTTTCGCCGTATTCGACGAGGTTCCCGAGGTGGAAGAAAGCGGTCCGCTGGCTGACCCGCGCGGCCTGTTGCATCGAGTGGGTCACGATCACCACCGAGAAGTTCTCGCGCAGCTCGTCGATCAGTTCCTCGACCTGTGCGGTTGCGATCGGGTCGAGCGCCGAGCAGGGCTCGTCCATCAGCAACACCTCGGGCGAGGTCGCGACGGCGCGCGCGATGCACAGGCGCTGCTGCTGGCCGCCCGACAGGCCGGTGCCCGGGGCATCCAGACGGTCCTTGACCTCGTTCCACAGGGCGGCCTTGCGCAGGCTGGCCTCGACCACCTCGTCCAGCTCGGATTTGGAGCGGGTCAGGCCGTGGATCTTCGGGCCATAGGCCACGTTGTCATAGATCGACTTTGGGAAGGGGTTCGGCTTCTGGAACACCATCCCCACCTTGGCGCGCAGCTGCACCGGGTCGACCTTCTTGTCATAGATGTCTTCGCCGTCCAGCAGGATGTCGCCCTCGACGCGGCAGATGTCGATGGTGTCGTTCATCCGGTTCAGGCAGCGCAGGAAGGTCGACTTGCCACAGCCCGAGGGGCCGATGAAGGCAGTAACCGTCTTGTCGAGGATATCGACGCTGACGTCCTTGATTGCATGGGTGGTGCCGTAAAAGACCTGCACGCCCGTAGCCGCGATCTTGATTTCATTGCTGTCCACGGCTCTCTCCGTCAAGCTCATGTCGTTCATCGGTCGGTTTCCTTACCAGCGCCGTTCAAAGCGGCGACGCAGAATGATTGCCATCAGGTTCATCACCAGCAGGAATACCATCAGCACGATGATGGCCCCGGACGCGCGTTCGATAAAGGCCGGATCTGCCCGCTGGGTGAAGTTGTAGACCTGCACGGGCAGGGCGGCGGCGGGGTCCATGAAGCCTTCGGGCGGGGCAGCGGGGTAGTCGCGCACGAAGGCGACCATGCCGATCAACAGAAGCGGTGCGGTTTCGCCAAGCGCCTGGGCCAACCCGATGATGGTGCCGGTCAGGATGCCCGGCATCGCCAGCGGCAGAACGTGATGGAACACGGTCTGCATCTTCGACGCGCCGATCCCCAGTGCCGCATCCTTGATCGAGGGCGGAACCGCCTTCAGCGCGGCGCGGGTCGCGATGATGATGGTGGGCAGGGTCATCAGCGTCAGCACCAGCCCACCCACGATCGGCGAGGATTGCGGCAGGCCAGCAAAGTTGATGAACACCGCAAGGCCCAGGATACCGAACACGATCGAGGGCACTGCCGCCAAGTTCGAGATGTTCACCTCGATCAGGTCGGTGAAGCGGTTCTTGGGCGCGAATTCCTCAAGATAGATCGAGGCGGCCACGCCCAGCGGAAGCGACAGCACCAGCACGATCAGCATCATGTAGGCCGACCCCAGGATCGCGACGCCCAGACCCGCAGCCTCGGGGCGCAGTTCCGAGGCGTCGGGCCCGAAGATGAATCCCCAGTTGAATTTCATCGCCATCATGTCCTTGGCGCGCATCGCATCGGCCAGCTGCAGCTGTTCGGGGCTGACGTTGCTGTCCAGGGCTGCGCTTTCCATCGTCACGCGGCCCTTGAAATAGCCGTCGATGCGACCGTTGGCATAGGCGTCGAAGGTCACCGTCTGGCCGATCAGATCGGGGTTGGCCAACACCATGTTGCGCAGTTGCGCGGGCGCCTCTTTCGAGATCAGGCCGCCGATGTCCTTGGCTTTCATCCCCTCGGGATGCATGCCTTTTTCCGTCAGTTCGGCCACCAGCGCGGCCTGCAGCAGGTTGCCGTAGCCGATAGTCGTGACCTTGGCCATTTCCGCGGGGTTGCGGTTGCCCTGCTTGTCCAGAACCTGTGCGTCCAGCGGCACGTTCAGCGTCACGAAGGTCTGGCGGAAGGCGCTGAGCCCCGAGCCCAGAACGGTGCTGAGCAGAACCACAAGCGCCAGCACGCCAAAGCCCACTGCCATCATGCCATAAACCCGGAAGCGCGCCTCGGCGGCATTGCGCCGTTTCGTCCGCGCATCGGTTTTATAGAGCGAACTGCGCATATTCGTCGCCTCTGCGGTCATTCGTATTGCTCCCGGTATTTGCGCACGATGAACAGCGCGAGGACGTTCAGCCCGAGGGTGAAGACAAACAGCGTCAGACCCAGCGCAAAGGCCACCAGCGTTTCGGGACTGGCGAATTCGGTGTCGCCGGTCAGCTGGCTGACGATCTTCACGGTGACGGTGGTCATCGCGTCGAACGGGTTGAGCGACATCTTCGCCGCGGCCCCCGCGCCCAGCACAACGATCATCGTTTCACCAATCGCGCGCGATGCGGCCAGCAGGATCGCGCCCACGATGCCCGGCAGGGCGGCGGGAAGGATCACCTGTTTCACGGTTTCCGATTGCGTCGCGCCCAAGCCATAGGAACCGTCGCGCATCGCCTGCGGCACCGCGTTGATGATGTCATCCGACAGCGAACTGACGAAGGGGATCAGCATGATGCCCATCACCAGACCTGCGGTCATCACCGAGCTGGAGGAAGAGCCGATGCCCAGCGGTTGGGCGAAATAGTCGCGCAGCATCGGGCCAACGGTAATCAGCGCAAACAGACCGTAAACGATGGTCGGGATGCCGGCTAGGATCTCGAGCAAGGGTTTGGCCACTGCACGGATGCGTTTGGACGCATATTCCGCCAGATAGATCGCGGCGAAAATGCCGACCGGCACCGAAACCAGAAGCGCGATGAGCGACACATAGAGCGTGCCCCACAACAGCGGCCAGATGCCCAGATCCGACCCGCCGCGGAACTGCGGGTTCCAGACCAGATTGAAGAAGAAATCCTTGGCCGGATAGAGTTTGAAGAAGTGGACCGTCTCGAACACCAGCGACAGGACGATGCCGGCGGTGGTCATGATCGCGACCAGCGAGGCGCCGATCAGCAGCGTCTTGACGAAGGCCTCCGTCACGTTGCGGGCGCGGAATTCGGGGCTGATCCGCGACAGGGCATAGGCCATGCCCGCCAGCGCCAGCACCAGCACCGCGCCGGTCATCAGCCAGCGGCCGGTCGTCGCCGCGCTGCGATATGTTTTCGCGGCCTGAAACACCGTGGGTTTCACATTGGCACCCAACGCAATGCCGACTTCGGCCAGACGGCCGCGCACATCGGAAAAATCGGCGCGCATGGCGTCCAGATCGGCCTCGCTCAGCGCGCCCTGCGCCAGAACCAGGTCAAGCCCGGTCGAGATCCGGCGGACATCGCTCATCACCAGATCCGCGTTGGAGCCTTCGGGAATGTCGGCGGCGGTAATCATCCCCGACACGCGCGATTCGATCAGCACCGGCTGCACCAGCAGCCAGCCTGCCAATAGCACCAGCGCGGGAATCGCCGTGAACAGGAAAACGGACTGCCCGTAATAACCGGGCAAGGAATGCAAACGCCGGGCATCACCCCCGGCCTTGGCCAGCGCGATGCGCCGCCCGATCAGATAACCCGCAACCGCCAGCGCGATCACGATCAGGGATAAAAGGCCAATGCTCATGGGGTATTCCAGCAGCAAAAGGAAAAGGTGGCGCCCGAAGGCGCCACCCGGGACGTTTTAGTTCAGCGGACCCATCGGGGTTTCGGCGGCAACCATCGCCTGGGTCGCGGCCAGTTCGGGGTCCGACACCAGACCGTACGCGGCCAGCGGGCCGTTCGGGCCAGCCATATCGTCCGACACGAAGAATTCGATGTATTCTTTCAGGCCGGGAATCACGCCCAGGTGCGCGTTCTTGACGTAGAAGTAGAGCGGACGCGACACCGGGTATTCGCCTTTGGCGATGGTTTCGGTCGAGGGAACGATCCCGTCCATGGTCGCAACGCGCAGCTTGTCGGTGTTGTTCTGATAGAACGACAGACCGAACACGCCGATGGCGTTCTTGTTGGCGTCGATGCGCGACAGGGTCTCGGTGTAGTCGCCGTCGATGTCAACCGACACACCATCGGTGCGCAGGTTCATACATTTCTTGGCGCCTTCCTTCTCGTCGCCGCCAGCAGCCGCAACGAACAGTTCCAGCGCGCCGGTGGCTTCACAGCCAGCTTCGATCACCTTGGTGTCGAACACTTCACGGGTGCCGTGCTTGGTGCCCGGGATGAAGGCCAGGATGTCCTGCGCGGGCAGGGCGGCGTTCACGTCGGCCCAGGTCTTGTTGGCGTTGGCAACCAGCGCACCGTCTTTCACGACTTCGGCGGCCAGGGCATTGTACCAGTCGGCCGGCGTGAAGGCGAATTCAGCGCCGTTGATGTCCGAGGCAAAGACGATCCCGTCATAGCCGATGCGGACTTCCATGATTTCGGTCACGCCGTTGGCGGCGCAGGTGTCGATGTCCGACTGCTTGATGCGCGACGACGAGTTCGCGATGTCGATGGTGTTTTCACCAACGCCTTCGCAGAGTTTCTTGCGGCCCGCACCCGAACCACCCGATTCCACGACCGGGGTCGGGAAGTCGAAGTTTTCGCCGAAGGCTTCGGCAACGATGGTGGCGTAGGGCAGCACGGTCGACGAGCCAGCCGACTGGATCTGGTCGCGGGCGAGGGCGCCCGAGGTCGAAGCGGCGATGATCGCCAGAGCCGACACGGTAAGTTTCACGGTTTTCATGGATCACTCCTGAACTTCTTGCACGGGCCAGTGGCGGCCTCGGCGCCCGTCCTAGGCGGTGCGCATGACGCTTATGCAAATGTTCTGTGACAGTTGTGTGACAAGCCCCGAGTCGGGTCAAGCATTCCCGATTGCGCGTGCGATCAACTGTGGCACCACGGGCTGTGCGCCAAGGGGCGGCAGCAGGGGGCCGCGAAACCCAGCCTGTTGCAAGGCCTCGGGAATATCGTCTTCGACATGCCCGGCCTGCAATGCAAAGAAGGGCAAGATCAGACCGCGTTCCGATTGTGCAGCGATGTCATGTAAAAACGGGGGTTCTTCGATCAGGGCCACGCGCACCCGCCAGAACGAGGTCAGGCCTCGTAACGCCTGCGCCATGTCATAAGCCGAATCCTTGGAGCGCCGCGCAACCCTGGAGCCATGCGCAACCAGGATCAGATCGCTTGCATCGGGGCTGAGCCCGGCGTTCCGGGCTGCCTCGATGCAGATCTGTGCGATGATTTCGGGCAGGGCGGGGTCTCGGCCCAGAGGCGGCAGCTGCCGCGCGCTTATGCCCAGCTCCGCGATCCGGCGCGGCAGTTCGCGGCGGGTGAACCAGCCTTCGGCCATGAACAACGGATAGATGATCGGGGCGCTCAGCCCGGAAAGGGCCCGCTCCAGCGATCCGGGGGTGGCCAGTGTGGCCCCGCGAATCGTGTCCTTGGGGCGCAGCGCGGCCACCTGCTGCGCCAGGTTCTGCAAGAATGCCTCTTGCGGTGCGGGCTCCGACGGGGAGCCATGAGCGATGATCACGACCTCTTTCATTTTCGCCAAGCTAGCGGCTTTGCCCGGGCGGGCAATGGGGTGGTGCCGCTGAAAGTGGTAAATCCCGGTGTGATGTGGAAGCCGTTAACACGAAATTACACTTAACATCATGTAATTGCTTAAAATTTTTTGGAGTATTAGATTGCAGAGAATCGTCTGCCAGAGTAGCACCAACCTAACGGCCAGTATGGCCAGGACCCGAATAGAGTTTCACATGTGGTGCGTCAGGGGAGCATGTGGGGTGAAGGAGGGTCCTGGTAGGGGTGCCGGGGCCCTCCGCGTATTTTGTGCGATTAATCGGGCCCCTATCCGCCCGTTTCAGGGATCAATGCCGCCCAGTTCGCAGACGATCTTCCATTCCTCTTCCGTCACCGGCTGCACCGACAGCCGCATGCTGGTCACCAGGGCCATCTCGCTCAGCCGCGGATCGTTCTTGACCTCGGCCAGTGTCACATGACGGGCCAGCGGACGCACCGCCTTGATGTCGACGCAGTCCCAACGCGGATCGTCGGTGGTCGAATCGGGGTGGCTTTCGGCGCAGACCTCGACGATTCCAACGATCTCTTTCCCGATGTTGGAGTGATAGAAGAACCCCTGATCGCCCAGCTTCATCGAACGCATGTTGTTGCGCGCCAGATAGTTGCGCACGCCGTCCCATTGTTCGCCCGCATCACCCCGGGCGACCTGCTGATCCCAGGACCATTTGTTGGGTTCGGATTTGAACAGCCATTTCGCCATCAGCCGATGACCTTCTTCCATTCGGTGACCGTGGCGCTTTCGAACAGGCCCGCGGCGGCATAGGGATCGCCCGCCGCCCAGGCCTGCGCGGCCTCCAGCGTGTCGGCTTCGACAATCACCAGCGATCCGCACATCTGCCCGTCTTCCAGGAACGGCCCGGCCATGCGCACGATGCCGGTTTCCTCGATATAGGCCAGATGCGCCGCGCGGGTATCCAGGCGGATCTGCAGGGCGCCGGGTTTGTCACGGCAAATAACGGCATAAAGCATGGTCATTCCTCTTTCAGGGGGCGCGCCATCAGTGCCTGAATGGCGTCGGATACGGTGATGCGGCTTTCGGTCAGGGCCGCGATCATTGCTGCGACCGGCATGTCGATTGCGTGCGTTTTGGCCAGAATAGACACTGCTTTTGCCGTCGCAACACCTTCGACTGTGGTTTTCGCGTCAAAACTTTCGCCTGCACCAAGCGCATGACCGAAGCGGAAGTTGCGCGATTGTGCAGAGGTGCAGGTCAGCACCAGATCGCCGAAACCGGACAGCCCGGCAAGGGTTTCGGGCCGGGCGCCCAGATGCGTGGCGATGCGGTTCATTTCCGCGAAACCGCGTGTCATCAGCGCGGCGCGCGCGGAATCGCCCAGACCCGCGCCAATCACCACGCCCGCCGCAATCGCGATCACGTTTTTCAACGCCCCGCCCAGTTCGGCGCCGGTGGTGTCTGTGGTCCGATACAGGCGCAGCGTCGGTGTGGACAGTTGTGCCTGCAACGCTTCGGCATCGGTCCTGCACGCGAGCGTCAGGGCGGTCGGCAACCCGCGCGCAATGTCGGCGGCAAAGCTCGGGCCGGTCAGAACCATTGCGCGGGCCGTGGGGCAGATCGCCTCGATCAGCGCGGTCGGCCCCTGTCCGCTGGCCAGATCAATGCCTTTGGAACAGGACACCAAGGTTTTCCCTGCAAGTGCCGTGGCGTGGGTGTTCAGAAAGCCGCCCATCTGCTGCATCGGCATGGCCAGCAACAGCACATCTGCCCGAAGCGCGCGGGCAATATCCGCCGTGACAGAGACGTTTTCGGGCAGTGTCGCGCCGGGCAGCCGTGCCGTATTCTGCCGGGTGCGCTGCATCTGCGTGGCTTGATCGGCGTTGCGCGCCCACAACTGCACCGGGCCGTTTTGCGCCAGCGTTATCGCCAGCGCCGTTCCAAAGGCCCCCGCGCCCAGTATCGCGATGCTCATGCTTTGGCCCCCTTCTTCCCCGACCCCAACAGGGCCGGGGCGCTTTGATCGAGCGGCCAGCGGGGCCGGGCGCTCAGGCTCATGTCGTCACGGGCGCCACGCCGGAAGCGTTCGATCCCCGCGAATGCGATCATCGCGGCGTTATCGGTGCACAGCGCCAGCGGTGGGGCCAGGAACGTCGCGCCGAATTCCTGCGAAACAGTCTCTAACCTTGTCCGAATGGCCTGATTTGCGGCAACGCCCCCGGCCACGGCAAGTGTCGGTTGCGCCGGTGCGTGGTCCATATACTGCGCCAAGGCGCGGCGCGATTTTTCGGCCAGAACATCGGCCACGGCCGCCTGAAAACCCGCGCACATATCGGCCCGGGTCTTTCGCGGCAGGCCACCATGTTCGGCCACAACCGCATCGCGGGCGCGCAGAAGGGCGGTTTTCAGCCCGGAAAACGACATGTCGCAGCCGGGCCGATCCAGCAGCGGGCGAGGGAAAGCAAAGGCTTTCGGATCGCCCGTGCGCGCCTCGGCCTCGACTGCCGGGCCGCCGGGTTGCGGCAGGCCCAGCAATTTCGCGGTCTTGTCGAAGGCCTCGCCGGGTGCGTCGTCGATCGTGCCGCCCAGTCGGGTAAATTCTTCGGGGCCGTGGGCGATCAGGAACTGGCAATGCCCGCCCGAAACCAGCAGCATCAGATAGGGGAAGGCCACGTCATCGGTCAGCCGCGGGGTCAGCGCGTGGCCTGCCAGATGGTTCACACCCACCAGCGGCAGCCCCGCCCCCAGCGCCAGGCCCTTGGCACACATCACCCCCGACATCACGCCGCCGATCAGCCCGGGACCCGCCGTCACCGCGATACCGTCCAGATCGGTCAGCCGCAGCCCGCTTTTTTCCAGCGCTTCCTCGACGCATAGGTCCAGCTTTTCAGCATGGGCGCGGGCGGCGATTTCGGGGACGACCCCACCGAACGGGGCGTGCAGCGCGGTCTGACCCGCAACGACCGAGGCAAGGATCTGCGTGCCGTCGGGGCCGTCACGCACAATCGCTGCCGCGGTATCGTCGCAGCTCGATTCAAGGCCAAGAAAGGTCAGCACCTGTGTCATGTCGCTCCGGTTGCACCTGGGTTTCTTCGCAGGTAACACCGGGGCAGTGATCACACAATCCCGGGGCTGCCCTTGAGCGCGTCAGCCAAGACCCGTCCGACCCTGCTGTTGACCCGTCCAGAACCGGCCGCGCGGCGGTTTTGCGCGCAGTTTCGGGCACGGTTCGGCGAGGATTGGCCGGTTGTCATATCGCCGCTGATGCAGATCGTCGCGCGCCATCCGGTCTTGCCCGAGGCAGAGGCGGTGATTTTCACGTCACAAAATGCCGTGGCGCCCTTCGTGGCGCTGTCGCCGGCCGCAGGGCGCGTCGCGTTTTGCGTGGGCCAAAAGACCGCGCAGGTGGCGCGTGCGGCGGGGTTTTCCGTGATCGAAGGTCCGGGCGATGCGCAGGCTCTGGTGCCACTGATCCGGGCGCATCATCATGGCGCAGCCTTGCTGCATGCGCGCGGCCAGGAGGTTGCCGTGGCTTTGGCGGATTTGCTGAATTCGGCAGGAATAGAGACGAAAGAGGCCGTTCTTTATGCGCAAGAGCCGCGCCCGCTGAGCGCCGAGGCGCGCGCGCTTTTGCAGCAGCCCGCCCCGGTTCTGCTGCCGTTGTTTTCGCCGCGCAGTGCGGAATTGATGGCGCAGGCGGCCCTGGGGGTGAAGGCGCCGCTCTGGGTTGCTGCGATCAGCCCGGCGGTGGTGCGGGCCATGGGTGACCTGCCAGCGGCACAGGTGGATGTGGCGCACAACCCTGATGCCGAGGCGGTGCTGGAGGCCCTGGCACGACTCGCTGGACTTGATAAGGCGGGTTGAGCCATTGCCCCGGGGTCACTAGATTGACAGGGTGACGCGCAATCTGCGCGCGAAGATGGAGGAGTAGCCGTGGCAAAACCCAGAACCCCAAAACCCGAAAACACCGAGGCTACGGCGGGGGAACCCATTGATAAGCAGAATGATCTTGCGGCGGCGCCGTCCGTCGATGCCCCGGCTGAGCCCGCGGTGATCATCACGCCCGCGCAGGAAGATATAGAGCCTGTGATCGCCCGGGAGCCGGAGACCGAAACGGAAAGCGCGACCACTGTCGAATCGCCCGTTTCCGAGCAACCCGAAGAGCCGGAGACGCCCGAGGTTCCGGCGCTAGAAGCCGTGCAGGAACCGGCGCCCGCACCGCAGACGTCTCAGCGCAGCGGGTTCTTTCCGCTGGTGCTGGGGGGGGTGATTGCGGCCGGTCTGGGTGCAGGGGGTGTGATTTATGCCTTGCCGCATTTGCCGCCCGCGATTCAGGCACTGTTGCCGCAGCAGCCGCAGGTTGATGAGGCGGGCCTGAAGGCCGCCATCGCCGCGCAGGCCGCAAAAACCGATACGCTGGCCGCAGATCTGGCCGCTGTCAAATCGACCCCGGTGCCCGTTGCCGATTTGACGGGCGTGCAAACTGCGCTGGACGAAGCCCAGGCTGCCGTGCGCGCGGTATCCGAGGCGCAGGCCGCACTGGAGGCCCGGATCACCGCCCTGGAAAAACGATCGCTCGACAGTGGCGCTGTGTCCGACGCGGGCCTGGCGGCGTTTCAGGCCGAACTGGATGCGTTGCGTGAACAGGTCGCGCAGAATGGCATGGTGAACAGTCAGGCGCAGGAACAGATCGCGATCGCCGCGCAAGAGGCGCAAAAGCGTATCGCCGAGGCAGAAGAGCAGGCCGGAAAGCTGCGTGCCGAAACCGAGGCAGCAGCACAGCGCACCATGGCGCAGGCGGCAATGGCCCGTCTGGGTGCGGCTATCGACAGCGGTGCGCCGACGGCTGCGGCGCTTGCCGATCTGCAGGCTGCCGGAGTTGCCGTGCCCGCGGAGCTGAGCGCAGATGTGCCCAGTTTGACGGCGCTGCAGGCAAGCTTCCCCGATGCCGCACGGGCGGCCCTGGCCGTGGCGCGCAAGGCTGCGGCGGGCGACAAGATCACGGACCGGATCGGGGCGTTCCTGTTGGCGCAGACCGGCGCACGTTCGCTTGAACCGCAAGAGGGCACGGACCCCGATGCGGTTCTGTCGCGGGCACAGGCGGCTGTGGACCGCGGCGATATTGCGGTAGCGCTGGGCGAGATCTCGGCCTTGCCCGAGGTGTCGCAGGCCGCGCTCTCCGATTGGATGGCACAGGCCCGGCAGCGTCAGGCGGCGACCGATGCGCTGGCCGCGCTTGGTCAATCGGTGAAATGAGGGGACAGCCATGATCTGGTCATTCGTTAAAATCGCGCTGTTCCTCGTGGCGGTTGCCGCGCTGACAATGGGGGCCACCTACCTTGCCGAAAGCGGCGAGGGGGTACGGCTGATCCTGCTGGGCAAGGAATTCACGCTGGGGCCGCTGCAGGCGGTCATCGTGGCGCTTCTGACCTTTGTTGCGGTCTGGGTTCTGTTGAAGGCAGTGGGCCTGATCGTGGCGTTTTTGCGATTCCTGAACGGCGATGAAACCGCGATCAGCCGCTATTTCGACCGCAATCGCGAACGCAAAGGCTATGAGGCGCTGGCCGAGGGGCTGATGGCGGTGGCCTCGGGCGAGGGGCGGCTGGCATTGTCGAAAGCTGCGCGGGCCGAACGGTTCCTGCAACGCCCCGAGTTGACCAACCTGCTGACGGCGCAGGCGGCCGAGGTGGCGGGCGATACAAAGATGGCGACCGCGGTCTACAAGCGTCTGCTCGGTGACGAGCGGACGCGCTTCGTGGGGGTGCGTGGCTTGATGAAGCAAAAGCTGGCCGAAGGCGACACCGACACGGCGCTGAAGCTGGCGGAAAAGGCCTATGCGCTGAAGCCCAAACACCAAGAGGTGCAGGACACGCTGCTGAAACTGCAGGCCGAGAAAGGCGACTGGAAGGGCGCGCGTGATGTGCTGAGCACAAAACTCCGGCAGGGTCTGTTGCCGAAGGATGTGCATAAACGCCGTGATGCGGTTCTGGCCCTGCAAGAGGCCAAGGGTGTGCTGGATGAAGGCGCGACCGTCGAGGCGCGCGAAGCGGCAATTGCGGCCAACAAATCCTCTCCGGATCTGATCCCGGCGGCGGTGATGGCGGCGCGGGCCTATATCGCGAAGGGCAACGCGAAACATGCCGCGCGGGTGCTGCACAAGGCATGGGAGGCGCAGCCGCATCCCGACCTGGCTGCGGCCTATGCCGAAATCGCGCCCGATGAATCGCCGGCCCAGCGGCTTAAACGTTTTGAAAAGCTGCTGGCGTTGCGCCCGGATCACGAAGAAACGCGCCTGTTGCAGGCCGAGCTGAACATCGCCGCCGAGGATTTTCCCGCCGCACGGCGCGCGCTGGGCGATCTGGCGGAAGTGCATCCGACAGCGCGGGTCTTGACGATCATGGCTGCGGTCGAACGCGGGGAGGGGGCAGATGATGCGGTGGTGCGCGGTTGGCTGACGCGCGCATTGAGTGCCCCGCGTGGCCCGCAGTGGTGTTGCGACAAGTGTCAGAACATTCAGGCGGAGTGGAGCCCGGTTTGCGACAATTGCGGCGGTTTCGACACATTGAGCTGGCGTGAGCCGGTCCAGGGTGCAGTGCCTTTGCCTCATGGGGCAGAGATGCTGCCGCTGATCGTGGGTCAGCCGACAACGGCGGATGAGCATGACGATCCGGTGGATATTGAATCGATTGTTGATGCGGATTTGATCCTTGACGCCGAAACGCGGGACGGCAAGACGCCCTGAGCCAAGGGCAGAACTGGCAATCGCCGCGTGACATGATGTCCGCGGCGATTGTCGGGTCTGGGGGCGTGGGGTCTTTGGCTGTGAATGCCGCCCCAAATTCTATTGTGTGGCGCGTTTTCCTGCCTTGCGCTTCGAAGCCCGAGCGTTTAAACGCCTCAGCACACAGATCGCTCGTCCCGCGACACTTTTGTGCCCTGCGCACAATGCCGGTTTCGGGGCTTGAAATCATCAACGGAACACCCAGCACGTTCCGATCGGATTTCAAGACAGTAGAGCGCAGGCGCCGGTGTAGCTCAGCTGGTAGAGCACGTCATTCGTAATGATGGGGTCGGGGGTTCGAGTCCCTTCACCGGCACCAGTTTCATCAAGGCCCCTGATCTTGTTCGTCCCTGAGCGGTCGCAATTGTGGCCCATTGTTTTGGCCATTGTGGCGCCGGTTTTGAATGTGCTTGCGGTTAACGAGGCGTTTCCAGCTCGTGCAACAGAGCCTGCAACGCTTCTCGTTGGGATTGGCTTTTCTCGATCAGGGCGCGTGACCGGGCAAGCATCCCCGTTGTTTCGGGGTCGATTGACTCTGAGGCTGCGGTTTCGCGGGGCTCAAGGTCGAACGCTGCAAGGAAGTTTTTCTCCGCCGCGCTCCCCGAAACTGCAATGGTTTGCCAATCCGCGCTTCGCCAGGCCTCGGTGGTTTCTGCGACGACATCGCCAGTTTTCAGGAATTCGTTCTTGGCAGCGGCGTGTTCTCCCAGCATTTGCAAGGCTTTGCCGCGCAGTTGGCTGGCTTCGGGCGCCGAGATTTCCGACAGGTGGGCAAGCGTTGCCGGGGCATCACGTTCTTCAAGTGCCGCGCGCGCAAGCAAGATGCGTCCTTGCTCGGAATGTAAGGCATCCGGGCCCAGAACCTCTCTGGCGCTGGTGGCAAATCCCAGAGTGATCAGCCGGGCGGCAAGTGCGTTCCGCACGGGTTGTCGTAACCCTTGCTCGGCAGCCTGTCGCTTGTGGGCATAATAGGCCTTCAGAAACAACTGATCGTCGGGCACGACCGACAGGAGCTGGAAAAGGTCGGAAACGGTTGTCTCCTTGAGGGGGCTCTGCCTCTGCTCCGGCCATTTTTCCATGGCTGAAAATGCTTCGGTGAAACGGCCCACCGAACCGAGGCCGAGGCTGTGGGCGCGCAGAAGTGCCAAACCCTCATCGCTATCCCGGAGTTCAAATGCCAACGCCCCGGCGTTTTCTGTGGTGGCATCATCAATGGGGTCGCCGCGCCTTATTCGCTCGTTGATGTAAAGGACGATGGCCTCGGAGGCGTGGTTCGTATTTTCGTTGATGACCGGTTCAAGATGCTTTTCGGCCTGTAGCGCCGCGTCTGCGGCAACCTCAAGCCGCGCATCCATAAGGTCCATGGCATTGCCCGGGTTTTCGGGTGCGCGCGCAAGTGCAGAACGAATGGATTCCGCGATATCCGGTGCGCCAAGATCAATCAGTTTTCTGACCAGGTCCGGCCCGAAAAGTTTGCGATGAATATATGGAAGAGATGAAAAGGCACGTTGCACGGCGCCAAAGCGAACCGCATCGGGCAAGGCCTGATCCGAGGCCCCCAGCAGGGCCCACATCGCCACATCGCCATCACAATTGGCCATGGAAAGTATGGACGAATCGGGCGCAACGGGATTGGAGTCGATCACCGACGCCATGAACCGAATTGCCTCGGTCGCTTCGCTGCTGCTGTCCATCGTCTGCGCGAGGTGCCAGGCTTCCACGCCAAAGCTCAGCGTGAGATAGGTTCTGGCCAGGTTGAGAACGGCGTCGGGATTCGGGGTATCGAATTCCCCGACCAGATCCCGGCGGGCTTTGCCGATCTGCTCTGCCGGGGATGCGTCTTCAAGCCATCCTGCCATGTTGAACAATCCATCCGGGTAGCAACGTTTCCCTTGCCCTGTCAGGTCGTCCGATAGGCCTGCAGAAAAGGTATCGCGGTCGATTGCAGTCTGTGAACGAATCGCGATGTGATCGTTTGGAAGTGGCAAGACGGCCGGTAGCCCGTGTTCTTTCTGGCTAGGCCGCGTCCGCTCAGAAGCAGAAGCTGCCGGCGGTGACGGCATATCCAACCTGATCAGGCCCTGCGCGGCGGCGCGGGCCAGCTGTGCGATCAGTTCTCTTTCAGCCTGCTGGACACGAGGGTCAGGCAAGGCAATGGTTGTTGTGCGCGATTGATCAGATGGCGTTTTGGATTTTTCATCCGAACGGTCCCGCCAATAAAGAGATAAATAGGATTCCGGAGAGGCAGGCGCCCTTTCGATTTTTTTGGGTGCCGCCAAGGTTCTGAGGGGGGCGGTTTGGGGTGAGGTGACAAAATCGACCACAACGGCGCCCGACGAGAGTTCGAAGGCCTCCGCGCGAATGTCGTCGCCTGCCTCGATCAGGACGGATGAAGCGGGGTCTACCTGGGAAATTGACCTGATCCGATCTTTTGGAATGTATCGGAACACGTTCGAGAAATCGAAGGTCAGATCCGTGCGATCGAAGCTGACACGAAAATCAGTCCCGCTCTCGATCAAGGACCATTTCGTTTGTGATGGGAGCAGGAAGACGAGTCGTGAAAAGTCTTCATGTTCGCCGGAACGCACGGTGACCTGCAGGGCCGCGGCTGGGGACATAACGAGGACGAGCAGAATGGCGAGGATGCGTGCGATCATGCCGCCTCCGACTTCACGGCTTTCAGAGCTTCTTCGAGGTCGGAAAAGCTCGGCCGGATGTGATGCGGGGTATTTTGACGGCCGACTTCGATGCAAATGTTGGTGGCGTGATTGTGCAGATTTGCGACCAGAACCTCACGGATCAATTTGTAAAAATGGCTGTCTTCGTCGATGACAGCCTTCATGCGTGTTGCGAAGGGGCCGATGAACCCATAGGCCAGAAACACGCCCAGAAACGTTCCGACCAACGCGCCGCCGATCATTTTTCCCAGAATTTCAGGTGGTTGATCAATGGAGGCCATGGTCTTGATGACCCCGAGAACAGCGGCGACGATGCCGAGAGCGGGCATTGCGTCAGCAACGGACTGCATCGCATGGCTGGAATGCATCGCGTGATGGTAATTTGCCTCGAGTTGCTTTTCGAGAACCTCTTCGACCTGGTGCGGGTCGTCATAGTTCATCGAGGCCGAGCGCATCGTGTCACAGATCATCTCGACCGCTTCGTGATCGTGAAGGATCTTCGGATATTTCCCGAAGATTGAAGAGTTCTCGGGGGCTTCGATGTGTTCCTCGATGGCAACGGGGTTCTGCCGGGCGAGGCGGATCAACTCGAACAGCAGGCACAGAAGATCGCGATAATCGGCGGGTTTCCACTTCGGCCCCTTGAACACCTTTCCGATGTCTTTCATCGTATGTTTGATTGCTGCCATGTCGTTGGACAGGACGAATGCGCCGGCCGCGGCACCGCCGATCATGATGAGTTCGAACGGCAGCGATTTCAGGATGATCCCCATCTTGCCGCCAGCTGCGACATAGCCGCCGAACACCATCGCGAAGATGATGACAATGCCGATAATCCCAACCATTGGGCTGCCTCCGTTCGTTTTGCCGAGTCTCGCAGATCCGATTTAACAAATGCTGATCGACTCAGTTTTTCGGTGCATTGGCATTCCGCCCCGCCATCAGGACACTGATCGTATAGGCGACCTTGGGGTCCACACCGGCCATGATGGCCGCGGCCGCATCGGGGCGCATCCGTGCCATGAAACCCGCCGCGAATTCAGGCGCCATTTCCTCGAACAGGCGTGCGGCGTCCTTGGGCTTCATGTTTTCATAAAGCGTGACCAGTCGGGCGACGTCTTCATCGGCGGCCTTCTCGGCAATCGAAACGGTTTTCGCCAGTTCGTCTTCGGCGGCACGCAGGGCTGCGAGACGCTCTTCCATGCGCTTCTCGGCCAATTGAAGCGCCTGAGTGCGGTCGGTCATCAGGCCCTCGCGCTCGATGACGCGCTGTTCCCGGCGCTGAACTTCGTCAAGCAGCGCCATCACCCCGGCATCGGTTGTGCATTCGTTACCCTGAGGCTCCTGTGCGGCACTGCTTGCACGGGCGAAGGCGAGGCCCGCGCCATCTGTCAGGCGCAGCACCGCGGACCCGACAAACAGCGCCATGATCATTATCAGGCTGCTGCGGCCGAGCCAGCGTTTGCGCTTCTTGCGAACGGCCGGAGCTGTCATTCGGCGGCCTCCATGTCGGAATAACGCGCCCGGCGTCGCAGGACGCGCTGGCGACGGCCTTCATGGTCAGCATCAGGCAGGTCGTGCAGGGCCGCGAGCATCAGTTCCAGCCGCTCGGCGCCCTGTTCGGCGCGGGCGGTCAGGGCCGTGAGCTGTTCGGCAGAACCGGCCGCCGTCGTCTGCGCGCGGTTCAGCGCCCTGGTCATGTCATCCACCTGAGCAGAGAGCACGGCAATCGCCCCGCCCATTCCGTTTTCAAGCTGATTGAAGCGCTTCAGGCGCCGCGACAGAACGAAACAGTAAATAGCCGCGCCAAGAGCCCCGGCGCCCAGCATGATATCGGCGATGAGGTTCATGAATGCCTCCTCAATTCAGAACGAATTCGATGATCAGAAGGTCCCGCACACGGCCTTCGCCCACCACGATCTGCACCCGGCGCAACATTTGCGCACGCAATCGAATCAAGGCAGAAGGGTCTTCGAGATCCGAGATATCGACCGCGCGCAGATAGCCGTTCAGCACGTCCATCACGCGGGGTTTCAGATGTTCCACCTCTTTCTGATGTGCCAGTGGCACTTCGAGCTGGGCAGAAAACCGCAGGTGCCGCGCGCTTGATCCGTTCAGGGAAATCACCATCGGGTCCAGTGGAACAAAGGCGATTTCGGGCAGAGGCTCTGGCGTCGTTTCGTCGCCGTGGGCATTCGTTTCGGGATGGGCGGGGCCCAGAATCAGACCGGAATAGACGGCGTAAAACCCGCCGCCCCCCAAGGCCAACATCAACACAAGGCCAATGATCAAGGGCAGTTTCGATTTCTTTTTCGGAGCGTCTTCGGGCTCCGGCGCTGACTCAGCCATGGCATCACCGATTTCTTCGTTCCCGACACCTATAGCCACAGATCCACTAACCGATTGTTAAGGGCGATCTGAGAAAGGTGAGGGGACGACGGGGCAGAAGCCCGCTCAGAGGAGGTGCGTCTTGCAACAGATCATGGCCGTTTGGCAGGCTCTCGATACCCGCCGCCGCATCGTTGTTGTGGGCGCGACGGCTCTGATGTTTGCGGCGATTCTGACGGTGTCAGGCATGGCGTCCAGGCCAACGATGGCCTTGCTTTATGCCGGGCTGGAGGGGGCTCAGGCCGGGGAAATCGTGGCTGCACTGGAACAACGGGGCGCGGTCTATGAAATTCGAGGCGATTCGATTTATGTCGAAAATTCCCGGCGGGATGAGTTGCGGATGACGCTCGCGGCAGAGGGACTGCCGGCTGTTGGGGGCGCGGGGTATGAACTGCTCGATTCGCTGTCGGGGTTCGGGACGACCTCGCAGATGTTCGATGCCGCCTATTGGCGGGCGAAAGAGGGCGAGCTGGCCCGGACAATCGTTGCAAACCCGGCGATTCGCAGCGCGCGCGTGCATATCGCGCATCAGGGAAGCCAGCCGTTCCGCAAGGATTTGCGTCCGACGGCCTCGGTAACGGTTACCACGGCGAACGGCGGGCTTTCCCCGACTCATGCCAAAGCCCTGAAATATCTGATCGCGTCGGCCGTCTCCGGGATGCAGCCCGAGGATGTGTCGGTGATCGACGGCGCCGGGGGGCTGATTGCTGCTGGGGACGAGGCGGCCAGCGCCGTCGATGGCGAGGACCGGGCGACGGAGCTGAAGCGCAATGTCGAGCGGTTGCTCGAGGCCCGTGTCGGCTATGGCAATGCCGTGGTCGAAGTTTCGCTGCAAACCGTGACCGAGCGCGAGGCGATCACCGAGCGGCGTTTTGATCCGGACGGGCGAGTCGCGATCTCGACCGATACCGAAGAGCGGTCGAACAATTCGAACGACACCAAACCTGGGGCGGTGACTGTGGCCTCGAACCTGCCGGATGGACAGGCGGGCGCGGGTGGGCAGTCGCAAAGCCAGGTGTCGGAAACGCGTGAACGGACAAACTTCGAAGTGTCCGAGACGACGCGTGAAATCTTGCGCACGCCCGGCGCGATCAGGCGGCTAACGGTTGCGGTTCTGGTCGATGGTATCGAGAAAACCGATTCGACCGGCAGCACCGTCTGGGAGCCTCGCCCCGAGGAAGAGCTTGCGGCCCTGCGGGAACTGGTTGCGTCTGCCGTTGGTTTCGAAGAGGCGCGCGGAGATGTCATCACCTTGCGCTCCATGGCCTTTGAACCGGTGGTTGCCCAGGGCACCGAGGTTGGCAGCAGCCTGTTTTCACACGCCGGCATTGATGTGATGCAATTGATTCAACTGGTGGTGCTCTCGGTTGTGGCGCTGGTGCTGGGGCTTTTCGTGATGCGCCCCATTCTGACGCGGTCGGGCAGCGCCTCGACTCTCGCAGAATTGCCTGCGCCCACGGAGAACGTCGGAGGGTCGATGGCGTTGACCGGAGAGATCGACGACAGCGACATGTCGCCCGACGGCATGGAGCTGGTCTCCGATTTCGATATGGGCGGGCTGCAAATGCCGATGGCGATGGGCAATGCGTTCGGCGACGACGGGATGAATGACGATCCGGTCGTGCGGCTGAAACGCCTGATCGAGGAGCGGCAATCCGAAACCGTCGAGATCTTGAGGAACTGGATGGAAGACGGAGAGCGCGCCTCATGAGCAGCCGTTTCACACTCGAATCCTTCGAGGCGCCCGACCCCAAATCCGCACAATTGGAGCTTGACCCCGAGGAGTTCGAAAACGCCCGCCTGGCAGCTTTCGAGAAAGGCTACAGTGCCGGATGGGATGATGCCGTTGCCGCGCAGGACGCCGAAATGACCCGGCTGCGCGCCGATTTGGGGCAGAACCTGCAGGCGCTTGCCTTCACTTATCACGAGGCACGCCAGAACGTGCTGGAGGCGCTGCGTCCGCTGCTTGTCGACATGACGGCGAAAGTCCTGCCGATGGTCGCGCGTCAGGCCCTGGCGCCGGTCGTGGCCGAGCAGCTGATGCCTGTGGCCGAAAAACTGAGCGGGCAGCCGGTGACGGTCGTGGCGAGCCCCGCCGCCCTGCCTCAGATTCGCGATCTGCTGTCGGGCGAAACACGCCTGCCCCTGTCGTTCATCGCGGAACCCTCGCTGGCGGAAAGCCAAGTCTATCTGCGCTTTGCCGACACGGAAACGCAGATTGATCTGGATGGCGTGATCGGGGCCATCGGCGAAGCCATCACGACCTATTTTCAGGTAAAACAAGAGGAGCCGCACCATGGATGACGCCGCAAGACCCGATCCGCATTCGGGCAATCCATTCACACAGGTGCCGATCGAAATAACGATCTCGGTCGGCAAGGCGCGGCCGTTGGTGCGCGACCTGCTGCGGATGAAACGGGACTCCGTCATGCCGCTGGATCGTCGCGTCGATGACCCGGTTGAACTTTATGTCGGTGACAAGCTGATCGCGCGCGGTGAACTGACCGAGCTGGACGGCGACAGCACCGGGCAGCTGGCGGTGCGCCTGACCGAGGTCGTCGATTTGCAGAACGGGCTTTGACTCATGCGTTTGGGGTTGGTGGTAACCTTAATCCTGTTCGCCCTTCCGGTCTCGGCGCAGGATATTTCCTTGTCGCTGGGTGGGGAGGGCAGCCTGGCGGGGCGGTCGATGTTCATGATCGCAGCGATCACCTTGCTCAGCCTCGCCCCGGGGCTGGCGATCATGGTCACCTGCTTTCCCTTCATCGTCACCGTTCTGTCGATTTTGCGGCAGGCGCTGGGCCTGCAGCAATCGCCGCCGAACATGCTGATTGTCAGCCTGGCCCTGTTCCTGACCTGGTTCATCATGGAGCCGGTATTTACCGAAGGCTGGACAAACGGGGTCGAACCGCTGATGGCGGGCACGATTGATGTGCCGACGGCTTTTGAGCGCGGCATCACCCCGTTTCGCGGCTTCATGGCGAACCGCACCGACCCTGAAACCTTTTCGTCACTGGTCGCCTTGCGTGAAACAGCACCTTTCGAGGGCAAGATCAGTGATGCGCCGCTGGCGATGCTGGTGCCCTCGTTCATGCTGTCGGAAATCACGCGCGCCTTTGAAATCGGCTTTCTGGTCTTTCTGCCGTTTCTGATCATCGACCTTGTCGTTTCGGCGATTCTGATGTCGATGGGCATGATGATGGTGCCGCCAGCGGTGGTCGCGCTACCGTTCAAGCTCGCCTTCTTCGTGGTGGCGAATGGCTGGGTGCTGATTTCCGGGGCCTTGGTGCGCAGTTATTTCTGATGCCGGGCGCGCTTACTCGGCGGCCAGAAGCTGCGCGGCGCCCGCTTGTTTTGGCCAGCGTAGAAACAGGATTGCCGGATTGCTGATCCGGCCTGCACGCATCGCGTCGGGCAGCTGGGCCAGGGTCGTGGTCACGGTGCGTTCGCGCGGGCTTGCCGCTTCGGAAACGGCCTGCACCTCCAGGGTCGAGGGTACGCCCGCGGCCAGCAGCGCGGCACGCATGTCCCCCGCCGCCCGCACCGCCATATACAAGGCCAGAACGGTGCCCGGGCGGATCAGGGCCGCCCAGTCGGGGGCGGGATCGCCGGGTTTGCAGGTGCCGGTGGCAATGACCAGATGATCCGTTTCCCCACGTTCGGTCAGGGCACGCCCGAGGCTCACGGCGGCCGCGCTGGCCGCGGTGACCCCGGGGATCAGTTCGACCGGGATGCCGGCGGCACGGGCTGCGCTCATCTCTTCGGTTGCCCGCCCGAAAATCCCGGGGTCACCGGATTTCAGCCGCACGACATGCTTGCCCCGCAAGGCGGCGGCGACGATCACATCATTGATCCGCTCCTGCGGCCAGGTATGCGCACCGACATGTTTGCCGACAAAGATCAGCTCTGCCCCGGGGTGCGCCATGGCTATCACCTCGGGGTCGATCAGCCGATCGTAAAAAACCACATCGGCCGCCTGCAGGCAGCTTAGCGCGCGCAGCGTCAGCAGATCGGCCGCGCCGGGGCCTGCGCCCACAAGGCTGATCCGGCCGGTCATTGCGCCGCCTCGGGTAGACGAAACCGGGTAATCAGCGTGGCAAGTTCGGGACGGCACGATCCGCAAGATGTGCCCGCCCCCAAGGCCTCGCCCAGGGCCTGAACGCTCAACGCCCGCCCGCTTTCGATTGCATCGCGGATCTGGTTCAGCCCGACATTGAGGCAGGCACAGACCGTTGGTCCCGGATCGGGCGCATCCGCGCCGGGGCGTCCGGCCAGAACGGCAGGCGCATTTTCGGTGCCGACCCTGGCCACGATATGGGTGCGCGACAGGGCGACGGGCGTGGGCCCGACGAACAGTGCGGCCAGCAGAACACCGCCTTGATGAAAGGCGATCCGCGCCGATCCGCGCGCAGTGTCGATTACGGTCGCGACCTCGGCGTCGGGCAGATCGAACATTGCGCGGGCATAGGCGACCCAATCGTCCGGCTGCTCGGCCCCGGCCAGTTCCATCCGCCAGCCGGTGGTGGTGCGGACCCGCGTCCAATAGGGCGCATCGGGCTGCGGCTGCATGCCACCCGAGACGGCGAAGCCGAACCAGCCGGCGGCAAAGCGTTCCAGCGCGACGACCGAAGCTTTGCTTTCGGGCTGACCAGAGACCGGGTCGGTTTCGGCCCGAACCAGCGCGTCGATCCGCGCGGCTGCGGCGGTTTCACCTGTCCAATGCATCGGCGCAAAGACCTCGCCCATCCGCACCGTGTCGGAAATCATCACGCGCAGGATCGCCTTGCCCTGGGGGCTGCGCACGGCCACCAAATCGGCGGCCTCAAGCCCCAGTGCGGCGGCGTCCCGCGGGTGAATTTCGAGATAGGGTTCGCCCAGATGTTGGTTCAGTCGCGGCGATTTGGCGGTGCGCGTCATCGTGTGCCACTGGTCGCGTGTCCGCCCGGTGTTCAGACGAAACGGATATTCGGCCGAGGCTTGGCTGACCGGCGGGCGCGGCATGACGGGCAGCATTCGCCCCTTGCCATCGGGTGTATGGAATACCCCATCCGCAAAGAACCGCCCGCCCGATTTGCGCGCGTTGCGGGGCCAGACGAAGGGCTCCAGCGCGGCATAGTCCTGCGCGGTGATACCTGCCAGATCGGAGATGTCGAAATCGACCCCCATGCCGCCGCCCACACCGGAAAGGGCCGCATATTCGGCGAATACTTCGGCGGCGGAACCCCAACTGAATGCCTCGGCCCAGCCCATTCGTTGGGCGACATCGGCCAGAATGTCCCAATCGTGCCGGGCCTGCCCGGGGATCGGAAGAATGCGGCGCTGACGCGAGATCGTGCGGTCGGAGTTGGTGACCGTGCCTTCCTTTTCGGCCCATGCGGTTGCAGGCAACAGCACATCGGCCAGCCGCGCGGTATCGGTCTGATCGGTCACATCGCTGACCACGACGAAATCGCATCCCTGCAGGGCGCTGCGCACGGCATCGGCATCGGGCATCGACACGGCGGGATTGGTGTGGATGATCCAGATCGCCTTGATCTTGCCTTCGCCCACGGCGCGGAACATGTCGACGGCCTTCAGGCCGGCGGTTTCGGCAATGGCCGGGCTGTTCCAGAAGGCCTGAACGGCGCCGCGATGCGCAGGATTTTCAATATCCATGTGGCAGGCCAGCATATTGGCCAGGCCGCCGACTTCGCGACCGCCCATCGCATTGGGCTGCCCGGTTACGGAAAACGGCCCCATTCCCGGCTGTCCGATCCGGCCGGTTGCCAGATGGCAGTTCACAATCGCATTCACCTTGTCGGTGCCCGACGAGCTTTGGTTGATACCCTGGCTGTAAACAGTCACGACTTTCGGGGTATTTACCCACAGATCACAAAATTCTGAAATTTCAGAATCAGACAGTCCGCAAAACGTCGGGTCCGATGCGCGGGCGGCAGAAAGTGCCTCGTCGAAACCGTTCACATGGGTCAGGAAGTCGTGGTCAAGCGCACCACGCTCGGCGATGGCAACAAGCAAGGCGTTGAACAGCGCCGCATCCCCGCCGCAGGAAACGCGCAGATGCAGATCGGCAATGTCGCAGGTTGCGGTGCGGCGCGGGTCGATGACCACAACACGCATTTCGGGACGCGCCGCCTTGGCCGCGACCAGCCGTTGATACAGCACCGGATGGCACCATGCGAGGTTGGAGCCGGTCAGCACCACCAGATCGGCCGTCTCCAGATCCTCGTAAAGCCCCGGCACGGTGTCGGTGCCGAAGGCCCGGCGATGCCCCGCCACGGAAGAGGCCATGCACAGCCGCGAATTGGTGTCGATATTGCCGCAACCGATGAAGCCCTTCATCAGCTTGTTCGCGACATAGTAATCCTCGGTCAGCAACTGCCCCGAGACATAGAGCGCGACGGACCCCGGCCCATGATCGCGGATCGCGGCGCTGAACTTCGCAGCAACCAGATCCAGCGCCTCGTCCCAATCGGTATTGCGGTCCCCGATCCGTGGGGTCAGCAGGCGATCCTCCATCCCCAGGGTTTCGGCCAGGGCGGTTCCCTTGGAACACAGCCGCCCATAGTTCGCCGGGTGATCGGGGTCGCCCTTGACGACGACACCGCCTGCCGCATCGCGCCCGATCAGCACCCCGCAACCGACCCCGCAATAAGGGCAGGTCGAGCGCGTCATCGACGCGGGATCGGGGCGGGCGGGGCGGACACGGGCAGGACGGGCATTCATCAGGCGGCACTCCGTGCGGAAAGGCGGGTGGCATCCAACAGCACGCGGCCGTTCTCGATACGGGCGGGATAGGTGTTCACCTGGCCCTCATCGGCGCCCTGCGCCGCACCCGAGGACATGTCGAACACCCAGTTGTGCAGCGGGCAGGCCACCGAATGACCATGCACGATCCCTTCGGACAGCGGCCCGCCCTTGTGCGGGCAGCGGTCATCCAGTGCAAAGACCTGATCGTCCAGCGTGCGGAACACCGCAACGCAGCCCTGCGCCGTCTTCACCACACGCGCGCCTTGTGCGGGAATATCCTCCAGCGCGCCAATATCGACCCAGCTCATTCTGCTGCCTCCTTGGTGAAATCCGCAATCGGGGCCCATTTCGCCCGTTCGGAAGGTTTCGCATGTTCGGCCCAGGGGTCGGTGCGATAGATCGACTGCGAGAGTTCGAACCGCGCGGCCAGCGCCTTGCGATTTGCCAAGTCGTCGACCACCTGCGCCTTGCACCAGTCGAGCCCGACCTTCGCCACCCATTTGTAGATGCGATGCAGGTAGCGCGCGTTTTCGCGGTAAAGCTGGGTGAAGGCCGCCACGATCTCCATCACCTCTTCTTCGGTGGCGACGGTGCACAGCAGTTCGGTTTCCTTCAGGTCCATGCCCGCCGCGCCCGCGACCCCGATCTGATAACCGCTGTCCACGCAGACGATGCCGATATCCTTGCAGGTCGCTTCGGCGCAGTTGCGCGGGCAGCCGGTGACCGCGAGTTTCAGCTTGTGCGGCGTCCAGGACCCCCAGAGCATTTTCTCGAGCTTGATCCCAAGGCCGGTCGAATCCTGCGTGCCGAAGCGGCAGAATTCGGTGCCGACGCAGGTTTTCACCGTGCGCAGACCCTTGGTATAGGCATGCCCCGATACCATCCCCGCCGCGTTCAGATCGGCCCACATCGCGGGCAGGTCCTCTTTCTTGACACCCAGCAGGTCGATCCGCTGCCCGCCGGTCATCTTGACCATCGGCACGTCGTATTTCTCGGCCGCGTCGGCAATCGCGCGCAGTTCGGCGGGCGTGGTGACGCCGCCCCACATCCGCGGCACGACGCTATAGGTGCCGTCCTTCTGGATGTTGGCGTGGTTGCGTTCGTTCACGAAACGCGACTGGCGGTCGTCCTTATACTCCAGCGGCCAGTCGGCCAGCAGGTAATAGTTCAGTGCCGGGCGGCACGAGGGGCAGCCATCGGGGGTTTTCCAGCCCAGTTCCTGCATCACCGCGGGCATCGACTTCAGCTGTTGCGATTTGATCAGGCGGCGCACGTCTTCATGGGTGTGATCGGTGCATTTGCACATCGGCTGCACGGTGGGCATGACGAAAGCGTCACCCATCGTGACCGCCATCACCTGTTCGACCAGCCCGGTGCAGGTGCCGCACGAGGCCGAGGCCTTGGTCGTGGCCTTGATCGCATCCAGTGTGGTGGCGCCGGCCTCGATCGCCGCGACGATTTTTCCTTTGCAAACGCCGTTGCAGCCACAGATTTCCGCCTCAGGCGGCAAGGCTGCAACGGCCGCCAGAGGGTCCGACGAGGCCCCCCCCTGGAAGCCCGGGCCAAAGATCAGCGTGTCGCGCATGTCCGACACATCGGCGCCGTCCTTGATAAGGCCGAAGAACCAGTTGCTGTCGGCGGTATCGCCATACATCACCGCGCCGATCAGCTTGTTATCTTGCAAGATCAGGCGCTTATAGACACCGCGGCCGGGGTCGCGGAACACGATGTCCTCGCGGCCTTCGCCATCGGAAAAATCGCCCGCCGAGAACAGGTCGCAGCCGGTAACCTTGAGCTTGGTCGAAACTTCGCGCGTGACATAGGTCGCGGCGTCGCCCTGCAGGGTTTTCGCCAGAACCTTGGCCTGGTCATACAGCGGCGCGACAAGGCCAAAGATCTGGCCGTCATGTTCGATGCATTCGCCCAGGGCCAGGATGTCGGGGTCCGAGGTGACCATGCCGTCATCGACCTGAATGCCGCGGCCCACCGCCAGACCGGCCTCGGCGGCCAGTTTGGTGTTGGGGCGGATGCCCACGGCCATCACCAGAATATCGCAGGGCAGTTCGGTGCCGTCTTTCAGGCGCAGCGCCGTGACGTGGCCATCCTCGCCCAGGATCTGTTCGGAATTGGCCTCGCACAGAACGGTGATGCCCCGGTCTTCCAGCGCCTTTTTCAGCAGGTAGCCCGCCGAAGGGTCCAGCTGGCGTTCCATCAGGTGCCCCATGATATGCACCACGGTCACATCCATGCCGCGCAGCTTCAGCCCCGCCGCCGCCTCGAGCCCCAGCAGACCGCCGCCGATCACCACCGCGCGGGCGCCGGGTTTCGCCGCCGCCTCGATCATCGCATTGGTGTCTTCCAGGTCGCGATAGGCCAGCACGCCTTTCAGGTCGTGCCCTGGCATCGGAATGATGAACGGGGTCGAGCCGGTGGCGACGATCAGCTTGTCATAGGCGACATCGCCGTTTTCGCCATGCACCACCTTGGCGGCGCGGTCGATCGACACAACCTTTTCGCCAAAGCGGCAGGTTACGCCATGTTCGGCATACCAGGCATCGTCATGGGTGACGATTTCCTCATAGGTTTTTTCGCCCGACAGCACCGGGCTCAGCATGATGCGGTTGTAGTTTCCGCGCGGTTCGGCGTTGAACAGCGTGACATCCCAGGCGCCGGGCGCCTCTTCGAACAGGTGCTCCAGCGCACGGCCAGAGGCCATGCCGGCACCGATAACGACAAGCTTCTGTGCCATTATGCTGCGTCCTTCTTGTGCGCGCCGTGTTCGTATTCCTCAAGGAAATCCAACACTTCCTGGCGATAGTGGTAATAATCGGGGTGATCGAGCAGCGCCTTGCGGGTGCGCGGGCGCGGCAGCTTGACTTCGGTGATTTTGCCGATGGTGGCGCGGGGGCCGTTGGTCATCATCACCACACGGTCGGCCAGCAGGATCGCCTCGTCCACGTCATGGGTGACGCAGACGGCGGTCACGTTGGTGCGCGACCAGACCTCCATCAGCACCTCTTGCAACTCCCAGCGGGTCAGGCTGTCGAGCATGCCGAAGGGTTCATCCAGCAGCAGCAGTTTTGGGCTGAGCGCGAAGGCCCGCGCAATGCCCACCCGCTGGCGCATGCCGTTCGACATGTCGCTGGCGGGCTTGTCCATGCTGTCGGCAAGGCCCACGCGTTCAAGGTAGTATTCCACCACCTCCTGCCGTTCGGCCTGCGTGGCCTTGGGGTAAACCTTGTCGACCCCGATCGCGACGTTTTCCTTGGCGGTCAGCCAGGGGAACAGGTTCGGCGACTGGAACACCACGGCGCGTTCCGGGTCGGCCCCTTCGACGTGAACACCGTCAAGCTTGATCGCCCCTTTCGAGATCGCGTTCAGCCCGGCCGTCATCGTCAGCACGGTGGATTTGCCACAACCGGAATGGCCGATCAGGCTGATGAACTCGCCCTTCTTCATGGTCAGGTTGAAATCCTCGACCACGGTCAGCGGGCCTTTCGGCGTGGGATAGATCTTGTGCAGCTGCGAGAACTGCAGATACCGCTCATCCGCAAAACCCTGTGCCGCCGAGGCGTCGGCATAGGCCTTGGGCATCGCATGGCGCGGGGTCACGTCGGGCAGGCGGCGGGTTTCCTCGGCCTTGCCCTGAATGCCCACATCCATCAGATAGCTGGTCACCGCGGCGCGCAGATGCATGAACTGCGGGTCCTCGTTCATGGCAGACCGGTCGCGCGGGCGCGCCAGATCGACCTTGAAGGTTTCGCCCAGGGTGCCGTCGGGGTTGAGGCAGACGATGCGGTCAGCCAGAACCAGCGCTTCGTCGACATCGTTGGTGATCAGGATCGCGGTGCGGCGGTCGGCTTCCCAGATCGCCTCGATCTCGCTGGCGACATTGGCCCGGGTCAGCGCGTCCAGCGCCGACAGCGGCTCGTCCATCAGCAAAACCTCGGGCTGCATCGCCAGCGCCCGCGCCACGGCGACCCGCTGGCGCATGCCCCCCGACAATTCGGCCGGGCGGCGATCGACGGCATGGCTGAGGCCCACCATCTTGATGCAGTTGGCCACGATCGCGGCGCGCTCATCCTTGGTCTTCTTGCTATGCACCGCCTCGACGGCCAGGGCAATATTGCCCTCGACGGTCAGCCACGGCATCAGCGCGTAGGATTGAAACACCAGCCCACGGTCGGGGCCCGGCCCGGTGACCGGGGCGCCCTTGAACAGCACCTCGCCGCGATCGGGCAGTTCCAGCCCCGCGATCAGGTTGATCAGCGTGGTCTTGCCGGTGCCGGAAAAGCCCAGCACCACCAGGAATTCGCCCTCTTCCACGCTCAGCGAGATGTTCTTCAGAACATGGGTGGCGGTGTCGCCCTCGCCAAAGCTTTTCGACACATTCTTGAGTTCGATGAAGGACATGGCGATCACCGGTTGTTCGAGAAGGTGAACAGCGACTGCAGCGCGAACATCACCCGATCCAGCAGGAAGCCGATGATGCCGATGGTGAACACCGCCACCATGATCCGCGCCAGCGATTGGCTGGAACCGTTCTGGAACTCATCCCAGACGAATTTGCCAAGGCCCGGGTTCTGCGCCAGCATCTCGGCGGCGATCAGCACCATCCAGCCCACGCCGAGGCTCAGACGCAGCCCGGTGAAGATCAGCGGCAGCGCCGAGGGCAGCACGAGGCGGGTGATCTTTTTCCACGGCCCGAGCTTCAGCACCTTCGAGACGTTGACCAGATCCTTGTCGATCGAGGCCACGCCAAGCGCGGTGTTGATCAGCGTCGGCCACAGCGAGCACAGCGTGACCGTGATGGCCGAGATCAGGAAGGATTTCGAAAACATCCCGTCGCCCGTGGCATAGGCGGCCGAAACGATCATCGTCACGATCGGCAGCCAGGCCAGCGGCGAGACCGGCTTGAACACCTGCACCAGCGGGTTGATCGCGGCATTGGCGGTGGGCGACAGGCCCGACACGATGCCCAGCGGCACGGCCACGGCAGTGCCCACGAGGAAGCCGAAGAACACGGTTTTGATCGAGGTCCAGATCTGCTGATAATAGGTCGGCTTGCCGGTATAGGCGCGAGTTTTCACCTTGTCGGCCTTGCCCTCGGCGATCAGCTGCGCGTTGCGGTCGTCCTGACGGGCGTAGAATTCGGCCTCTTTCTGCTTTTCGGCCAGCGCGTCCTGATGCAGCACGCCGACCTGTTCCCAGACCTGCGCCGGACCGGGAATCGCGCCGAGCGAGGTTTGCACCATCGGCGCCAGCGCACCCCAGGCGGCCAGGAAGGCGACGATGGCCAGAACCGGCACGCCCAGCAGCTGCCAGATGGATTTGAGCTGCGCGCGCGGGGTGTCGCCAGCGACGAGGCGCAGGATCGGGGTCAGCCAGGGCAGGCCGAGTACCTTGAACCAGCCGTCAAGCTTGGCGATGCGGGCAAACCGTTTGGCCCGGCGGTCGTCGCGCGCCTTGGCCTGGGCGGCGCTGGTGGCAGTGGGGTCAATTGCGGTCATTTTTCTATCCTGGCTGGTCATTTGCTGGGGTGGGGCGCCGATCCGGCGCCCCGGGTCGATCACTGGCCGACGGTTTCGTCGCCCTTCAGGCCAATGGTCAGGCTGTCGAGATAGGCGTTGGGGGTTTTGCCGTCGTAGGCCACGCCGTCGATGATGTCGGCCGCAGGCGTCGGCGCGCGATAGCCATCTTCGTCGAAATCGAACTCCGAGGCCGGGATCGTGCCGTCGTCGATCAGCGATTGCGCGGCGGCTTTATAGATCTCGGGCTTGTAGACCGATTTCGCGGTTTCATCATACCAGGCATCGTCATGCGCTTCGGCGATCTGGCCCCAACGGCGCATCTGGGTCAGATACCACACCGCATCCGAGTAGTAGGGGAAGGTCGCGTTATAGCGGAAGAACACGTTGAAATCGGGCACGTCGCGCTTGTCACCGGCTTCATATTCGAACGTGCCGGTCATCGAGTTGGCGATCACCGCCGCATCGGCACCGACATATTCGGGGCGCGACAGGATCTCGACTGCTTCGGCGCGGTTGGCGTTGTTGTCTGCATCCAGCCATTGCGCGGCACGGATCAGCGCGCGGGTCAGCGCCAGCGTGGTGTTCGGGTTTTCCTCGGCGAAGGCCTCGGTGATGCCAAAGACTTTCTCGGGGTTGTTCTTCCAGATCTCGTAGTCGGTCACGACCGGCACACCGATACCCTTGAACACGGCGGCCTGGTTCCACGGCTCGCCCACGCAATAGCCGTAGATCGTGCCGGCCTCCAGGGTGGCGGGCATCTGCGGCGGCGGGGTCACCGACAGCAGCGCATCGGCGCCGATCTGGCCCGACACGTCATCGGGGCTGTAAAGGCCCGGGTTGATGCCGCCCGCGGCCAGCCAGTAGCGCAGTTCGTAGTTGTGGGTCGAGACCGGGAACACCATGCCCATGTTGAACGGCTTGCCCTCGGCCTTGAACTTCTCGATCACCGGCTTCAGGGCGGCGGCGCTGATCGGGTGCTTGATCTTGCCGTCGGCGTCGGTTTCCAGATTGGGCTTCATCATTTCCCAGACCTCGTTCGACACGGTGATGCCGTTGCCGTTCAGGTCCATCGAGAAGGGGGTGATGACATGGCCCTTGGTGCCGTAACCGATGGTCGCGGCGATCGGCTGACCGGCCAGCATATGCGCGCCGTCCAGCTCGCCCGCGATCACCCGGTCCAGCAGAACCTTCCAGTTCGACTGCGCTTCCAGCGTGACATACAGCCCTTCGTCTTCGAAGAAGTGCTTTTCCTTGGCAATCGCCAGCGGCGCCATGTCCGTCAGCTTGATGAAGCCCAGCGTCAGTTCGTCTTTCTCGACGTCAAACGCCAGTGCCGGGGTGGCCAGAAAGGCCGTGGTGGCGAGAAGCGCAGCAATCCGTTTCATATCGTCCCTGTCCCTGATGTGCCCTTTGCGGGGGCTGAAAATGAAAAAAGCCGCTCAATCGGTCACTGCGGGAGGATGCAGTAACGGATCGAACGGCTTTGTTCGGGGCCCCCATCATCGGGGGTTCCGCGCTGTGAGACATCGTTGCCCCTTGCGCTTGAATTCAGAAATGCGCGGCGTTCAGCCTCGCGTCAATCGGTCGGTGGCGGCAAGTTGGGTGCTGCGGCGGAATTTTCGCAGGTGCAGCATTTTTCTGCCCGGTTTTTCATCGCTGCACTGCGGCGGGGTCAAAAATCCGGCGGTCGAAAAATTCGTCTGCAGGGAGAATCATGCGGCCACGTTCGGAGGCGACAGCCGTCGGGGCATGCAGGGCGCCTTCCAGTTTCTCGGAGGCGCCGGGCAAATCCGCCCCGGCATTGCGCAGATGCAGCCGATACAGGTCGGCGCGGAAAACCTGGCCTGCCGCCTGTGCCGCCTGCACCGGATCGAGCCCGTTGCGCAGCGCCAGATGGGCGCCGATCCAGGCCGCCTGCGACCGCCAGGGAAAGGTTGCCGCCCCCGAGAAAAACTCGATCAGGCCGGGCACGTCACGTTCTTCGCCGCGTTGCGAGATGATCATGCGTCCTGACAGCGCGCGGTCGATGATCTCGGCTGAAATCGGCAGCCGGTCAGGGCCGGACAGGATGTCGGACACCAGAAAGCGGTTCTCGGGCGCGCCAAGCCAGCGGCAGGCACGCCAGATCGCCCGCATCAGCCGACCGGCGAGATCGGGGTTGTCATCGGCCCAGCCCCGGCGCACCGCCAGCACCTTTTCCGGTGCGAAAGCCCAGATCGCCGTGCCCGGCAACAGCAATGTACCCACGCCCTGCTCGACCGAGTGCGAGCCCCAGGGTTCGCCCACGGCGAAGGCGTCGATCTCGTCGGCCTTCAGTGCGGCGGCCATCAGCGGCGGTGGCACCGTGCGGATCTCCAGGGTTTCGGGCAGCGGCTGGCCCAGGTTTTCCAGCCAGTAATGCACCAGCTCGGCATGCATCGAGAACGGGAAGGGCACGCCGATCCGCAGCCGCCCGCCCGCAGCCGCCAGCAGGGCCTGCCCGGCGCGATACGCGTCGGCGAAGTCAAAACCGAACCCGGCGGCGCGCATCTTCTCGGCCAGCGGTTGCGAGACGCCGATCACATCGCCATTGGCATTGAGCAGTTGCAGCGCGTCGAATTGCGCGGGGTTGCCACCCAGCCCCAGCGCGCCGGCCACCGGCACAGGCGCCAGCATCTGCGCCGCCTCGACCGCGCCCATTGCCAGCATATCGCGCAGCGCGGACCATGACGGCGCGGGGTGCAGGCTAAGATGCAGCCCTTCCTGTTCGGCAAAGCCCAGCGTATCTGCGATGAACAGCGGCGCCGCATCGACCAGCGGAATATAGCCCAGGCGCAAGGACCGACCGTTCATTTCAGCAACTCCGCGGCGGTCACCAGCGCCTGCGCCACATCGGCCAGTTTCTTGCCCTGCGCCATGGCCGTCTTGCGCAGCAGCGCATAGGCGGCGTCCTCGTCGATATTGCGCGCCCGCATCAGCAGGCCCTTGGCGCGGTCGATGACCTTGCGTTCTTCCAGCGCGCGTCGGGTTGCGGCCAGTTCGGCGCGCATCTTCTGCACCATCTGGAACCGCGCGATCGCCGCATCGAGGATCGGCTTGATCCGCTCGGGGCGCAGCCCGTCGACGACATAGGCTGACACCCCCGCCTCGATGGCGGCCTGAGTCATGCCGCCATCGGTGCGGTCGACGAACATCGCGACGGGCCGATCCATCGGTGACGTCGCCAGCGTCAGTTCCTCCAGCACATCGCGGGATGGCGACGCTAGGTCGATCAGCACCAGATCGGGATTGCGTTCGGCAATCCGGCGCGCCAGCCCGGTTTCGTCGCCGATAACCACAACGTCATGCGCCCCTGCTTCGCGCAGACCGTCAACGATCATCAGGGCGCGTTCGCGATCTTTTTCGACAACAACGATGGAAAGCGGTCGGGTCATGCTGGCCTCTGTTTCCATCGGCCTGCGCGCGGGCACGCGGCTTGACAAGTCGAGCCTGTCGCGTGGGCCATAGCGGGCGACAGGACCCCGCACAAATGCACATATCGAAGTCGTTTCGCCCTTAATTTGAGCGATTGCGAAACCCTCAGGCGTCATCTCCGCTTTGCGGCGCCCGGCTCAGGGCATTGCCGGCCTCGACCACCTTGGACATCAGCGCGATCAGCGTTTCGCGTTCGCTTTGGGTCAGGCCGACCAGAATATCCGTCTGAAATGCTTCGACTTTCGGTTCAAGTGTCTGCATCAGGGCCTCGGCCTCGGGGGTCAGGGTCAACACCCGGGCGCGCCGGTCCTTCGGGCTGACGGCGCGTTCCACCAGTTTTTTCGCCACCAGCCGGTCGACCACCCCGCCAATCGTCACCCGGTCATAGGCGACCAGCCCGGCAAGCGTTGCCTGATCGACCCCGGGATGGGCGCGAATCGCGGCCAGCGAGGCGAATTGCACCGGCGTGATCTCTTCGCCGATCCGGGCCATCCGCTCTGTGAAGATCGCGGTGGAAATCTGATGCAGGCGCCGGATGATGTGACCCGGCATGCGGTGAACGGAAACCATCAGAGCCGCCTTTCCCCAAGTTTTACAGATAGATAACAGAGCATGTTGAAATATGGCAAGCATGCTTTCCATACGCATGCAACGTATTTGTTGACGGATATAAGTTAATAAGCATACTACCTAATACATGTTTGAAATCGAACTTTGCTGAAGGGAGGAAGCAATGTCCGAGGTTTTGGGCACGCTCGAGGAGCTGCCGCTGGACTACCGTGCCGATATGACCGCTGCCGGTGTCGCGCCGCTCTGGCCGATGATGCGCAATGTGTTGCCCCATGGCGCGCCGCATCCGGTGACGCAGCCGGGCCACTGGGCGTTTGAGGCGCTGCGCCCCCTGCTGTTGCGTGCAGGCGAACTGACCCCCGTCGAGAAGGCCGAGCGCCGTGTTCTGGTGCTGTCCGATCCCGGCCGTGGCACGGGGGCGATGCAGGCCACCGCCTCTATCTACATCGGGATGCAACTTCTGTTGCCGGGCGAAACCGCGCCGGCGCATCGTCACACGGCCTCGGCCGTGCGGATCATCGTCGAGGGCAAAGGCGGGTTCACCGTTGTCGATGGTGAAAAGCTGCCGATGGAAGAGGGCGATCTGGTGCTGACGCCTGCGGGTGAATGGCATGACCATGGCCACGAAGGGACCGAGCCGGTGATCTGGCTGGATGCGCTGGACCTGCCGGTTCTGTATACCATGGAAGGCTCCTACGCCGAAGAAGCGCCGCTGCAGGCGCAACGCAACCGCCCCGATGCAAGCCAGGTCGAATATCTGTCCGCCGGTCTGGCCCCCGCGCGCAAACTGGGCGCGCAGACCCGCCGCTATCCGATGATGCGTTTTCCCTGGGCGCGCACCGAACAGGCCCTGCGTGAAATGGCGAAATGGGCGGGCGATGCCCCGGTCGAGATGGACTATGTGAACCCCGAAACCGGCGGTGACATCCTTCCGATCATGGGCTTCACCGCGATCATGTTGCGCAAGGGTGAAAAGCTGTCGCCCGATCTGACCTCGGCCTCGGCGGTGTTCCATGTCATCCGCGGCAAGGGCCGCAGCACGATCAACGGCGCCGAGGTGAGCTGGCGCGCAAAAGACACGTTCTCGGCCCCCGTCTTTGCTGCCATTGATCATGTCGCGGAGGAAGAAAGCTTCCTGATCCGCATCCACGACCGCCCGATGCAGGAAAAGCTGGGCTATTATGAGGAACGCAAACGGTGAGTGATCTACTGTTTCCCGCCAATCAGGTGAAAACCGTGCCGGTGCAGGGCGAAACCGCCCTCTATCCGGTCAACCGGATCTTCTGCGTTGGCCGCAACTATGCCGAGCACGCCAAGGAAATGGGTGTCGAAGTCGACCGCGAGGCCCCGTTCTACTTCACCAAGTCCCCCTCGACGATCGAACCCACGGGCGCGACGCAGCCCTATCCGCCGGGGACCGAAAACTACCATTACGAAATGGAACTGGTGATCGCCATCGGCAAGCCGGTGTTCAAGGCCGATCTGGCCGAGGCGAAAGCCGCGATCTACGGCTATGCCGCCGGGCTCGACATGACGCGCCGCGATCTGCAACTGGCGGCGCGGGCGAAGCAGCGCCCGTGGGATACCGGCAAGGATGTCGAACGGTCCGCCGTGATCGCACCGATCACCAAGGCCGCCGACATGGCCGAAATCGGCCCGCAGCGCATTTCACTGAGCGTGAATGGTGTGGTCAAGCAAGATGCGCATCTGGCCGATCTGGTCTGGTCGGTTGCCGAACTCGTCAGCCACCTGTCGGGGCTGTATCATCTGGCGCCGGGCGATCTGATCTATACCGGCACGCCCGCGGGTGTGGGGGCCGTGGTCGCGGGTGACGTAATCGAAGGGGCGATCGACGGGCTGGCGCCGGTCCGCCTGGCGATCGGGGCGGCTGAATGATCCGTTTTCACGGGTATTTCCGCAGCTCATCCGCCTATCGCTGCCGGATCGCCTTTGGCCTGAAGGGGGTGGCGTATGACTTCACCTCGGTCCATCTGCGCAAAGACGGGGGTCAGCAAAAGACCCCCGCCTACCGCGCGCTGAACCCGCAGGCGCTGGTGCCTACACTGGAAAGCGGCGATCTGCGGCTGACGCAATCGCTGGCGATCATCGAATGGCTGGATGAAACGCACCCCGGGCCGCGCCTGCTGCCCGAGGATGCCGATTTGCGCGCGCAGGTGCGCGCCTTCGCGCAGGTCATCGCCTGTGACATCCACCCGCTGCAGAACCTGCGCGTGCTGGATTACCTGAAGGCCGAATTCGGTGCCGATCAGGCCGTGCTCGACGCCTGGTGCCAGCGCTGGATCACCGAAGGTCTGGCCGCCTGCGAGGCGCTGCTGGCTGCGCGTGCCCCCAGCACCTTCTGTTTTGGGGACAGCCCCGGCTTGGCCGATATCTGCCTTGTGCCGCAGGTGTTTTCTGCCGCCCGCTTCGGCGCCGATCTGTCGGCCATGCCCCGCATCCGCGCGATTGCCGAGGCCTGCGAGGCCGTGCCCGCCTTTGCGCAGGCCCATCCGAAACGCCAACCCGACTGGGAGGCGTAACGAATTTTCAGGGAGGACGTCATGTTTCAGGGAGGAAAAATCATGACAATTGCACAACTTGGCCGCCGCCTGACCCTGGCGGCAGTGATGACCGCCGCCGCCATCGCCGCCGAAGCGCGCGAATTGCGGATGGGGGTGATCACCCCGCCCAGCCACGTCTGGACCAAGGTCGCCAACCGCATCGCCGAAAAACTGCCCGAGGCGACCGGCGGCAGCCTGACGCTGGCGGTGTTTCCGGCCGGTCAGCTGGGATCAGAGCAGGAAATGTTCCAGCAGCTTTCGACCGGCCTGCTGGACAGCGGCCTGATGACCGCCGCGATCACCAGCCTGCGCGCGCCCTCGATGCAGGGTTGGTTCACGCCCTATCTGTTCAAGGACGTGTCCGCCGCCATCGCCGCCGCCAATACGTCCGCCGCGCAGGACATGCTGGCTGAACTGGACGCCGCCGGTCTGCATGGCATGGGTTATACCTTCGCCGGCATGCGCCACATCCTGATGAAGGACGCGCCGGCGATGACCACCGCCGATCTGGCGAACAAGAAGATCCGCATCGTGCCGTTCCCGGCGATGAAGGTCTGGTGGGGCGCCGTGGGCGCGGTCCCGACGCCGGTCAACCTGACCGAAGTCTATCAGGCGCTGCAGACCGGGTTGCTGGATGGCATCGACATAGACCTTGATGCACTGGTTGGTCTGAAATTTCAGGAAGTTGCGAAAGGGCTGACGATCACCAACCACATGGCCTTCCCGTCGGTGATGATGGTGTCGGACATGACGTGGAATGGCCTGACGCCAGAGGAACAGACCGCGTTCCAGGCCGTCGTGGATGAGGCGCTGGCCTGGGGTTCGGCCCAGCAGGTCGAGGCAGAGGCTGCCAACCTTGCCAGCCTGCAGGCGGAAATGACCGTCGAGGTGATGACTGACGGCGCCACGGCCTTTGCCGATGCGAATGCCGCGGTGGCCGACAGTTTCGCCGGCAATGCCCTGATCGCGCAATTTCAGGCGCAAGTGGCGGAGCAACAAAAGTGAGCTTCCTGCCAACCCTTTCGGGGGCGCTGGTCCGGCTTGAACGCTGGGCCAGCAGGCTTCTGGTGCTGGGCTTCGTGGGGCTGATCGTGACCAACGTCGCCATGCGGTATGCACTGGGTCGCCCCATGGTCTTTGCCGAGGAACTGGCGGCGATCTTGCTGGTCTGGCTGGCGCTGGTGGCGATTTCCATCTCGATCCACGACCGTGCGCAGATCGGCGTCACGCTGCTGTCCGAGGCCCTGCCCGGGCAGCTCCGCCGTGGGTTGAGTGTGGTGGTCTGGGCGTTGATTGCCGTGATGCTGGGGATGCTGCTGAAAGCAGGAATCGCCTGGGTGCGTTCGCCCGCGGTCGCGTTCGAGCAGATCATCACCACCGGCTGGGCCAAGGCGCCGTTCTTCACCATCTTCCCGATCTTCTGCCTGACGTCGCTGGTGCATGTGCTGGGCCATCTGGCCACGGGCATTACCGAATGGAGGGATCACGCATGACCGGCCTGTCCTTTCTGGTCCTGATGCTGACCGGCATGCCGATTGCTTTCGTGCTGATCGGGGCGACGCTGGTCTTCGTGTTTCTGGCCGATCGCGCCGCGATTCTGAGCGCGATTCCGCAGATCGCCTTCGGGTCGGTGGAAAACTTCGATCTGCTGGCGATCCCGCTGTTCGTTCTGCTGGGCGAGATTATGAACGAAAGCGGATTGACCAAGCGCATCATCATCGCGGTGCGGGTCTGGCTGACGCGGGTGCCGCATAACCTGGTAATCGTGAACCTGATTTCCAACCTGGCGCTGGCGGCGATCATGGGGTCGGCCACGGCGCAGATGGCGGTGATGAGCCGTGTCGTCGTGCCCGAGATGGAGCGTGACGGCTATGACCGCGGCTATGCGGCGGGTCTTACGGCCTCGGCGGGGCTGCTGGGGCCGATCATTCCGCCCTCGATGATTTTCATCATCTTCGGCGTGATCGCGCAGGTGTCGATCGCCGACATGTTCACCGCGGGGATCGTGCCGGGGATGGTGCTGTTCGTGCTGATCCTGGGGCTGGCGCTGTTTCAGGCCGGGCGTAATCGTGACCCCGGCCACAAGGGCGCACCGCTGCCGCAGGGCTCGAAATGGCGCGCGACGGTGCCGGGGCTGGCCACGATGGCGATTCCGCTGGTGATTGTGGGCGGCATTTCCTTTGGCATCTTCACCCCCACCGAAAGTGCCGCCGTGGCGATCATCGTGGCGCTTTTGTTCGGCGGCGTGGTGTTTCGCGAATTGCCCTGGCGCAGCCTGCCCAAGATCATCGACCGCACGGTGACCAATTCGGCGGTGGTCCTGTTTCTTATCATGGCGGCCAAGATCTTTGGCTGGGTGCTAACCTATAACCAGATCCCGCAGGCGGCGGCCGCCTTCATCGTGTCGCTGACCGATGATCCGATCATCTTCATGCTGCTGATCGTGGCCGCGCTGACGGTGGTGGGGATGTTCCTGGACGGGATCGCCGCGCTGATCATCCTGACGCCGATCTTGCTGCCGGTCGCCACCGGGCAATATGGCATCGACCCGATCCAGTTTGGCGTGGTGATGGCGCTGACGCTGGTGCTGGGGCTGCTGACGCCGCCGGTGGGCACCGGGCTTTATATCGCGGCGGCGCTGTCGAACGTGTCGATCCTGCGGCTGTCCAAACTGGTCGCGCCCTATATCGTCGCGACTTTCCTTGTGATTTTGCTGGTGGTTTTCCTGCCCTGGATGGTGCGGCCCTTCTGACGCCGCGCGCCCTTTCACCCTGATCTGACACACTGGCCCGTGCGGGAGGCACGCGGCCGAACAGAGGAGCTTTGCATGACTGAACTTCCCATTCTTATTGCCGGTGGCGGTATCGGCGGCCTTGCCACGGCGATTGGCCTTGCGCAGAAAGGCGTGGCCTCGCTGGTGCTGGAACGCGCGCCCGAGCTGGGCGAGATCGGCGCCGGTATCCAGCTGGGCCCCAACGCGTTTCATGCCTTCGACTATCTGGGCGTCGGCGATCAGGCGCGCGACATGGCGGTTTATATCGACAGCCTGCGTCTGATGGATGCGATGTCGGGGTCGGAAATTACCCGCATTCCGCTGGACGAAGGGTTCCGTACCCGGTTCGGCAACCCCTATGCCGTGATCCATCGCGGCGATCTGCATGGCGTCTTTCTGAAGGCCTGCATGGATCACCCGCTGGTCGATCTGCGCACCAGCGCCGAGGTGGCCGATTACGACCAGGACGGCAGCAGCGTCACCGTCACCCTGGCTTCGGGCGAACGCGTCACGGGGCGCGCGCTGATCGGCGCCGATGGTCTGTGGTCGAACATCCGCAAGCGTCTGGTGGGCGATGGCGCGCCGCGTGTGTCGGGGCATACGACCTATCGCTCGGTCATCCCGACCAAAGACATGCCCGAGGATCTGCGCTGGAACGCCGCCACCCTTTGGGCCGGGCCGAAATGCCATATCGTGCATTATCCGCTGAAGGGCTGGAAGCTGTTCAACTTGGTGGTGACCTATCACAACGATGCGCCCAGCCCCGAGGCGGGCGTGCCGGTGACCCATGACGAGGTGAAGATCGGCTTCCAGCACGTCAACCCGGTTGCGCGTGAAATCATCGACCGTGGCCAGAACTGGAAACGCTGGGTGCTGTGCGATCGTGACCCTGTGGAAAACTGGGTCGATGGGCGCGTGGCGCTGCTGGGCGATGCGGCGCATCCGATGCTGCAATATTTCGCGCAAGGCGCCTGCATGGCGATGGAGGATGCCGTGGCCTTGGCCGCCGAGCTGGAGCGCACGGCCGATCTGGAAACTGCGCTGCAGAATTATCAAGCGCTGCGCCGGTTGCGCACCGCGCGGGTGCAGCTGCAATCGCGTGAAATCGGCCAGCATGTCTATCACCCGGCGGGGGCGCATGCGGCCCTGCGCAATGCGGTGATGCAGGGCAAGACCGCCGCCGATTGGTATGATGCGGTCGAATGGCTGTATGGCTCGACCGGGCTGGAAGGTGCGGTTTCGCCCGAAACCCGCCGCGCGGCCAAGGCGGCCCGCTGATCCCTGCGCGCCCCCGGTTTCGCCGGGGGCGTCGGCTTTTGCAAGAAGCTTGCGCTCTGGCGTCGGAAACTGGCGCGCCTCGCGTATAAATGCATTATCCCTGTGGGGATGTGTGCGAACCGAGGATCATTATGCCCAAGCAATCCAGCGAAGAGATCGCCAAAGCCATTTCCGCCGCCAAACAGAAACATGGGGGGTGGCGTTGGATTGTGCCGGCTGTCGTGGTGCTGCTGGTTCTGGGCGGGTGGCTCTGGCTGGGGCGCACGCAAAGTGCGACGGGTGTCACCTATACGACCGAGGCCGTGACGCAGGGCACCCTGACGGTGACCGTCACCGCGACCGGCACCGTTCAGCCGACGACCGAAGTCGAGGTTTCTTCCGAACTGTCAGGCACGCTGGCCACGGTCGAGGTCGATTATAACGATGAGGTCGAGATCGGGCAGGTTCTGGCACGGCTCGACGATACGAAATTCAAGGCGCAGGTGGCCAATGCAACGGCCTCGCTGGCCGCGGCGAAAGCGCAACTGGTCCAGGCCGAGGCCAGCGCGCGCGAGGCCGAAGCGATTTACGAGGCGCAGAAGGAACTCGACCGGCGCGGGGTGGTGACGCATACCGATTTCGTCACCTATACCGCCAATCACGAACGCGCGCAGGCCGCCGTCGATGCCGCCAAGGCCGCGCTGACGCTGGCAGAGGCCAATCTGGAACTGGAGCAGGCCGATCTGGACAAATCGGTGATCCGTTCGCCGATCAAGGGCGTCGTTCTGGACCGTGCCTATTCGGCCGGGCAGATCGTGGCGGCCTCGTTGTCGGCGCCGACGCTGTTCACGCTGGCCGAAGACCTGACCCGGATGGAATTGCAGGTCGACATCGACGAGGCCGACATCGGTCAGGTGGCGACCGGCAACACCGCCACCTTCACGGTCGATGCCTATTCGGGTCAAAGCTTCCCGGCGACGATCACCCAGGTGCGTTATGCGCCCGAGGAAACCGACGATGTGGTGACCTACAAGGCGGTTCTGGCGGTGAACAACGACACCAAGCTGTTGCGCCCGGGGATGACCGCGACCGCGACAATCACCGTGGCCAAGGTGGACGATGCCGTGCAGGTGCCCAATGCCGCGCTGCGCTATGCGCCGCCGCAAGTGACCGAAGATACCAGTTCGGGGGCGGGCGGTCTGGTAGGGCTGATCATGCCGGGACGCCCCGGCAATGGATCGACGGCCAAGGCTTCGGCCAAAACCGTCTGGGTGCTGAAAGATGGTGTGCCGACAGAGATCGAGGTGACGCCGGGCGAAAGCGACGGAAAACACACGATCATCACGGCGGGCGATCTGGCTGTGGGCGATCTGGTGATTACCGATCAGCGCGAGGCGCAGTGATGACCGCGCCACTCATTGAATTGCGCGGGATCACCCGAACCTACGGCGAGGGCGAGGCGATGGTGCGCGCGCTCGACGGGGTCGATCTGATTATCCGCGAGGGCGAATTCGTGGCGATCATGGGGCCCTCGGGGTCCGGCAAGTCGACCGCGATGAATATCATCGGGTGCCTCGACCGGCCCTCGGGCGGGCATTACCTGTTCAACGGGGTCGAGGTGGCGACACTCGATCAGGATCAGCGTGCGCTGTTGCGGCGCAACTACCTTGGGTTCGTGTTTCAGGGCTTCAACCTGCTGGCGCGGACGACGGCGCTGGAAAATGTCGAACTGCCGCTGATCTACAAGGGGCAGCCCCGGGCCGAGCGCGAAGTGCGCGCGCGCGAGGCGCTGAACCGCGTGGGTCTGGAGGGGCGCGAACACCACCACCCCTCGCAACTTTCGGGTGGGCAGCAGCAGCGTGTGGCGATCGCGCGCGCGCTGGCGGGCGAGCCGATGGTGATGCTGGCGGACGAGCCGACCGGGAACCTCGATACCACGCGTTCGCGCGAGATCATGGAGTTGTTGCGGCGGCTGAACCGTGAAGAGGGGCTGACCATCGTGATGGTCACACACGAAGAGGATATGGCCGCCTTCGCCAGCCGTCTTGTCGTGTTTACCGATGGCCGCGTGGTGCGCGACGAACCTGTTACCGAGGGGGCTGCCTGATGCTGTGGGAAACCGTTCGTCTGGCCTTCACGGCCATCATCCGCAACGCGCTGCGCTCGTTCCTTACGGTGCTGGGCGTGGTGATCGGCGTGGCTGCGGTGATCGCGATGGTGACCGTGGGGCAGGGCTCGTCCGAGCAGGTGTCGTCCAATGTCGAGAGCCTGGGCACCAATGTGCTGGTGCTGCGCTCGGGGGCGCGGATGATGGGGCCGGGCACGCGCGACACCGCGCCGGCGTTCAAACTGGCTGATGTCGAGGCGCTGCGGGAACTGACGGTCCTGTCCGCGGTGGCGCCGGTGGTCAGCGCCTCGGAAACCGCGGTCTATGGTAATACGAACCGCTCGACCTCGATCACCGGCACGACCTCGGATTATCTGGAAATCGGCGGGTGGGAGATCGCCCGCGGGCGCGGGTTCACCACGCTCGAGGACAAATCCGGTGCGAATGTCTGCATCATCGGGGAAACCGTGCGCACCGCCCTGTTCGGCGCGACCGATCCCACCGGCGAAACGATCCGCATCAAGGCGATCTCGTGCGAGGTGATCGGCCTGCTGACCGCGAAGGGCGCGGGGTCTTTCGGGCAGGATCAGGACGATATCATCATCATGCCGGTGCGCACCGTGCAGCGGCGCCTGATCGGCGATCAGGACGTGGCCTCGGTTTCGATGCAGCTTGCCTCGGGCGTGTCCACCGATCGCGGGATTTCGGAAATCGAGACGCTGATGCGCGAACGCCGCCGGATCGAGATTGGCGAGGAAGACGATTTTTCCGTGACCGACATGAAGGAAATCGCCTCGATGCTGAATTCGGTCAACTCGGTGCTGACGGGGCTGCTGTCCTCGGTGGCCGCGGTCAGCCTGCTGGTCGGCGGGATCGGCATCATGAATATCATGCTGGTTTCGGTCACCGAACGGACGCGCGAAATCGGCATTCGTCTGGCGGTGGGGGCGCAGGCGGGGCAGGTGCTGATGCAGTTTCTGGTCGAAGCGGTGGTGCTGTCGGTGATCGGCGGGGTGATCGGCATTCTGACCGGGCTTGGGTTGGCCTATGTCGCCGCGCGGATCATGGTCATCCCCTTTGCGCCCAATGCGTCGGTGGTGCTGCTGGCCTTCGTGTTCTCGGCGGTGGTCGGGGTGATCTTCGGCTATTTTCCGGCGCGGTCCGCGGCGCGGCTCGATCCGATCGAGGCGCTGCGGCACCAGTAAGGCAAACGGGCGCCCGATGGGCGCCCGTCTTTTCATCCTGCAGGGGGCGGGCTCAGACGCCCGCGTCGATGATCGCCCGCGCCAGCAGCGGCACGGTTTTCGCGTTCAGCCCGGCGATGTTCAGCCGCGAGTCGCCGACCATGTAGATCGCGTTGTCGACCCGCATCTTTTCCACCGCCTCGGGCGTGGCGCCCAGCCGCGAGAACATGCCGCGATGCTGTGCGATGAAATCGAACCGATCCGAATTCGACAGCTGGCGCAGCTCGGCGGCCAGTTGCTCGCGCAGGCCCAGCATGCCTTTGCGCACCTCTTCCAGCTCGGCCATCCAGTCCGCGCGCAGCGCCGGATCGGTCAGCACCATCGTCACCAGACGCGAGCCGTGGTCGGGTGCGAAGGAATAGTTCTGCCGGTTCAGATAGGCCAGCGTGCCTTGCGTCACATCCTTGTTGGCGGCATCGGACAGAACCATCAGACAGCCGGTGCGTTCGCGGTAGATGCCGAAGTTTTTCGAGCAGGAGGCCGCGATCATCACCTCGGGCAGGCGGCTTGCGATCAGGCGGGTGCCGGCGGCGTCTTCTTCCAGCCCGTCGCCAAAGCCCTGATAGGCCAGGTCGATCATCGGGATCGCGGCTTTCGCCTCCAGCAGGTCGGCCACGGCGGCCCATTGCTCCAGCGTCAGGTTGGCGCCGGTCGGGTTGTGGCAGCAGCCGTGCAACAGCACCACGTCACCGGCCTGAACGCCGTCCAGATCGGCCATCATCGCATCGAAATCGACCGCGCGCGCGGCATTGTCGAAATAGCGGTAGGGTTTCGTGGCCTGTTTCATAAAGGCCAGGATCGACAGGTGGTTCGGCCAGGTCGGGTCCGACACCCAGATCGTGCAATCCGGGTTGGCCAGCCGCGCCAGTTCAAACCCCTGACGGCAGGCGCCGGTGCCGCCCACGGTGGCCAGCGCCGACAGCCGATCGGCCGGATAACCCGCGCCCAGAACCATTTCCGCCATCGCCGCGTGGAAGGCGGGTTCGCCCGCCAGCGCGGTGTAGGTCTTGGTCGTCTCGGTTTCCCACAGCTTTTTCTCGGCCGCCTTGATCGCGCGCATCACCGGGGTGTGGCCCTCGGCGTCCTTGTAGACGCCCACGCCCAGGTCGACCTTGTTATCCCGCGGATCGGCCTTGAACTGGCCCATCAGCGCCAGAATCTTGTCGGGCGCCTGGGCTTTGAGGGAATTGAACATCATGCTTCTCCGGTTGCGACGCGAAGGTCGTTGAACATGCCCCATTCGGCCCAGGCGCCATCATAAAGCGCGTGGTCGCGGTGGCCGATGATTTCGAGCGCCAGCGTCAGCATCGCGGCGTTCACGCCCGAACCGCAGGTGCAGATCGCAGGCTTGGTCAGATCGACGCCCGCCGCGGTGAACAGCGCACGCAGTTCGTCGGGCGATTTCATCGTGTTTTCCGGGGTCAGCAGGTCCATCCAGGGCACGTTCTTCGATCCCGGAATGTGGCCCTGACGCAGGCCGGGGCGCGGCTCGGGATCGACGCCGATGAAACGGCCGTGCGCGCGGGCGTCGATGATCTCGTGGTCGCGCAGCTTCGAGGCATGCGCGACCTGGGTCACGTCCTTCACCAGCCCGGCCTGACGCTGCACGGTGATGTGGCGGTCGCGCACCATCGGCGGCAGGTCTTCGGTCTCGCGCCCTTCGGCGATCCATTTCGGCAGCCCGCCATCCAGCACGGCGATATCCATCTTGCCCATCAGGCGGAAGGTCCACCACACGCGCGGCGCGGAAAACACGCCCATCTGGTCATAGACCACGACCTGATGGCCGTCGCCCACGCCCATCGCGCGCATGCGGCTGACGAATTTCTCGACCGGGGGCGCCATATGCGGCAGTTCCGAACGCGAGTCGGCGATTTCGTCGATGTCGAAGAACCGCGCGCCGGGGATATGCGCCGCGTCATAGCCCGCACGGGCATCCCGGTTCATCGTGGGCAGAAACCACGAGCCATCCAGAATCCGCAGATCGGGATCTTTGAGGTGGGCTTCCAGCCAGTCGGTGGAAACAAGGGTTTTGGGATCATCCATGGCCATCGCACGCCTCCGTTTATCCTTTTGTGCTTAGCCGTAACCGGGCGGGTGAGGCAAGGGCGGATAGGTGCGAAATGGGGCTGTGGGGGCTGCCGCAGGGGCTTAATGGCTCTGTTTCAGCAGACGTTGTTTCTGCCGGTTCCAGTCACGCTTGGCTTCGGTCTCGCGTTTGTCGGCCAGCTTCTTGCCCTTGGCGACGCCTAGCTTGATCTTCACGCGGCCACGGTCGTTGAAATACATCGACAGCGGCACGATGGTCATGCCCTCGCGCCCGATCGCCTGCCACAGCCGGCTGAGTTCCTTTTTCGAGACCAGCAACTTGCGCCGACGCCGTTCTTCGTGGCCGAAGACGCCCGCCTGCATGTAGGGCGCGATATAGGCGTTGATCAGCCACAGCTCGCCGTCTTCGACGCTGGCATAGCTTTCGGCGATATTCGACTGGCCGGTGCGCAGCGATTTCACCTCGGACCCGGTCAGCACGATGCCCGCCTCCAGATCGCTCTGGATGGCGTAATGGTAACGCGCCTGCCGGTTTTCGGCGATCAGCTTGGAATTCGGGTCGGACTTCTTGTTCATGGTCGCCCCGAGATAGGGCAGGGGGGACCGTCTGTCCAGTGCGACAGCATGGATCTTGACCGAAACGGCCAGCCCACGTTACCCGCGATCAGGGGGAGAGAGCGGATGTTTCTACAGATCTTCATCGGATCGGTGATGATGGTGACCACGGTCATCATTGCCGGCTTTGGCGCATGGGCGATGGAATGGGCCTTTGCGCGGGCGCATTTCTGGCTGCTGCGCGAACCGCACCGGCCCAAGCTGATGCTGGTGGTGCTGGTCACGGCGCTCTGGGCGCTCGCGATGGTCACCGTCGGGGTCTGGCTCTGGGCGTTTTGTTTTCGCGCCCTGGGCATATTCATCACCATGGAGGCGGCTGTCTATTTCGCGCTCGTCTCTTTCACCACGCTTGGCTACGGCGACATCCTGCTGACCCATGAATGGCGTATCCTGGGCGGGATGGCGGCGGCGAACGGTCTGCTGAACATCGGCCTGTTGACCGCGATGCTGGTCGAGGCCTTGCGCCATGTGCGCATGGCCCAGCTGCAAGCGCATCGCGCGCATGACCCGGATTGAAGCGAAGGGCCCGATACCGGGCCCGCTGTTCATTCCTCGAGCATCAGCGCATCGGCGATGATCCCGCCCAGCAACTCCTCGACCTGATCCATCTCGCCCTCGGGATAGTCGCGGAAGCCCACGGTGATGATGCCGGGGCGATCCGGGGTTTCATACAGAAAGACGTTATACGGGCAGAACTGCACATTGGCCGGGTTGATTTCCATCACCGCGCGCGACACCGTGGCCGAGCAGAAGGAATAGATGTCTGCCTGCGTGAAGATCACCTTGTCCGAGCCGGTGGCCGGGCGCGTGCGTTCCAGCATTTCGCCCGTGTGGCTGGTGCTGTCGATCACCAGCCCGGCGCCGATGATGGCGTTCTCGATGGCAAAGCCGACATTCTCGAAATTGTCCTCGACTTCCCAGGTATGGGCGTCACCCGCCCAGACGGAACTGCCGAAGGCCAGAGCGCCAGCCGCGAGGCCTGCGGTGATAAACTGTTTCATGGGTCTCCCTTTCCCTCCCATGGCGCACCGCGCCATGCCTGCTGCACTCTGGCGACAAAGCGGCCTGCGGTTCAAGGGGTAACAATGTCGCGACCTTTGTGCATTCTGGCCCGCCCGTTCCGTATTGCTTCTTATAGTCAGTGCAACAGATGGAGACAGCCATGCGCAAGACCAAGAACCTGAACTGGGCCGATGTGACGCCCCGGGCCGACTGGATCAACCGGCGTGCGCTGATTGCGGGTGCGGGCGCGGCGCTGGGGCTGGGGGCGCTGCCTGCTGCGGCCCGGATCGCCGCGGTGCCCTCGGCCTATTCCACCGATGCGACGCCCAACACGCTGAAAGAGATTACCTCTTACAACAATTTCTACGAATTCGGCTGGGACAAGTCTGATCCCGCGAAATACGCAGGCCAGATGACTACCGATCCGTGGTCGGTCGAGATCGGCGGTCTGGTCGAACGCCCCGGCAGCTATGGTCTGGATGACATCCTGCGCAATGCCACGCTGGAAGAGCGGATCTATCGCTTCCGCTGTGTCGAGGCCTGGTCAATGGTCATTCCCTGGATCGGCTTCACGCTGGCCAGCCTGCTGGACCGGGCGGGCGTGCAGCCCGGCGCGAAATATGTGGCCTTCGAAACCCTGCACCGCCCCGGGGAAATGCCCGGCCAGCGCGCGGGCGGCATCGACTGGCCCTATGTCGAGGGGCTGCGGCTGGACGAGGCGATGAACCCCCTGACAATCCTGGCCACCGGGCTTTATGGCGAGGCGCTGCCCAATCAGAACGGCGCGCCGATCCGGCTGGTCGTGCCGTGGAAATACGGCTTCAAGTCGATCAAGAGCATCGTGAAGATCACCCTGACCGAGGCCGAGCCACGCACCACCTGGAAAGCGTTGCAGCCGCGCGAATACGGGTTCTACGCCAATGTGAACCCCGAGGTGGATCATCCGCGCTGGTCCCAGGCCAGCGAACGCAAGATCGGCGGCGGGTTGTTTGCCGCGCGCGAGCCCACGCTGATGTTCAACGGATATGCCTATCAGGTCGCCGGGCTTTATGCCGGGATGGATCTGGCGAAGAACTACTGATGCCGGGGGTATCGTTGAACGGCGCGCTGCGCCGCGTGCCCCCGGGGGCGGTTTATCTGCTGGGTCTGTTGCCCTTGGCGTGGATCGTCTGGCTGACGCTGTCGGGCGGGATCGGCGTCGATCCGGTCAAGGGGATTGAACACCGTCTGGGCAAGGTCGCGCTGTGGTTTCTGGTGGGCGGGCTGGCGATCACGCCGCTGCGCCGCATCACCGGGTTGAACCTGCTGCGCTATCGCCGCGCGGTGGGGTTGCTGGGCTTTGGCTATGTCGCGGCTCATCTGCTGGCCTGGGTGGTGCTGGACATGGGGTTCTTGTGGGCGCAGGCAGCGGCGGATCTGGTCAAGCGGCCCTATCTGCTGCTGGGGATCACCGGCTTTGCGCTGCTGGTGCCGCTGGCGCTGACCTCGAACACCGCTTCGGTGCGCAGGCTTGGGCGCAACTGGCGACGGCTGCACTGGCTGGTCTATCCCGCGGTGAGCCTGGGCGTCCTGCATTATCTGATGCAGATGAAGGTGATCTCCTCCGAGGGCTGGATCTGGGCCGCGGTGTTGGCCGGGTTGCTGGGGGTGCGATTGGTCCTGCGATTCCGGGGGCGACTCGGGGTTTTGTGGGCTGACGCAGGGTAAGGTTGCGCAGAATGTTTCGTTGAATCGGGTGATTTGCGAAACATTCTTCCCCTCGTCTGTTTCGTCTGCTGCAGCTGCAAAATGATGTGCTGCGCAACGCCAATAAAATAAGGGCCGGGAACGGGCCGTCACAAAAAATGGAAGTTTTTTGCCAAAACCCTCTTGCGGACCCCGGCGCCGATCCGTAAATACCCCCTCACCGAAGCGGAACACACCGCGACGGGATGCAGACGGAAGCGCAAGCAACTGAAAGCAAACAAAAATTTGGATACACGGTTGGCAGGTCGCGCCCCAAAGAATGAGGCGCCTCCAGTTGATTTTGTCTCCACGCTCTTTGACATTGCGAGATATCTGAAGAGATATGTGGGCGGTTTGGTCGTTTCGATGATTGGCCGGCGCATATCGGGTCCTTAGGCTTCGGCCGATGATAGGATTGTCAGCTTCACTGTTTG